>DASXKM010000329.1:0-3827 GCA_036496825.1 Puia sp.
ACCCATCAATTGCAGGGTCTCTACAGCAACGTCATTCGAGCTGGCGGTGAACGTGGGAGCATCGAGCTTGACTGGAAAAGCATTCAACAATTTCCAGCTGATTACCGGGTCGCCATTTTCGTCACACAAACGGACGTAGACGTCTCGCTTGTCGGCTTGGTTGATCTGAGTCAGGTTCATCCAGTCATAGAGCGCCGGAACGCTCACTCCCCGGACCACGCCTTTTTTCAGTGTCACGTTAACCGGGCTCGTCTGCGCCGGCATATACATAACGCGAGGCCCAGGAGACCCGGCTGCCACCGGGCTCTCGGAATAGGTTGAGGTCTGATGCTGGATTGTGAGGCCCGATACCTCGGAAAATGCTATCGCGGCCCCGCCAATTTCAACCTTGTAGTTATAGACAGGCAGCGGATAAGCGGCTTTGATCTCGGCTTTGCTGAGTGCCATGTGTCTCTCTCCAGGTTATCGCCCGCGGCGAACTGTCGGTTATGCCTGCTGCAGCTTGTGGCTGAAGCGGAGGATGATAAATTCGGCCGGACGAACGGCTGCCAGCCCGATCTCCACGATCATTTTACCGTCGAGAATATCCTGTGCGCTCATGGTTTGTCCAAGGCCGACTTTTACATAAAAAGCCTGTTCGGGTTTCGCGCCGGCCAGGGCGCCGTCGCGCCACAAAACGGTCAGATAGTTTTCGATCATCGCCCGCACTTTAATCCAGGTATTCGCATCGTTCGGTTCGAATACAAAACGGGCTGAAGCATTCTTCACGGATTCTTCTACCATGATAAAAAGACGACGCACGGGAACATATCGCCATTCGTTGTCGTTGCCGGCCAGCGTCCTTGCGCCCCAGACCAGTGTTCCCTTGCCGGTGAAGGTGCGGATGGCATTGATGGATTTCCCTGCCACGGTATCCACATTGAGATCCATCTGGTCCTGATCGGTGATCACGATGGAAGGTCCTCGTATACCCGTAACCGTTACATTCGCCGGTGCCTTCCAAACACCTCTGCCGGCATCGGTTGCGGCATAAATTCCGGCAACAGCACCACTCGGTGGAACGGTTATATAAACGGCATCCAACGCCGCCCAGATCTTATTGTATAATTCGTTATCGGTCGTTTTTAACTGGGTGAGTGTTTTACTGCCGCTGGATAACACCTTCACCTTGTCGTCTGAAAAATTATAATTCAATAAACTGTTGAGATCGGGATAATAAGCCGCCCCGTATTTGGCTTTATCCACATCACCATTTATCGTGCCCCTGAATGTTGCCGGATCTTTCCGTACATCGAATACCCCAAAGCGATCCTGAAGTTTAACGCACTGATCCAGGATATCATTCATCAGGTTGATCGCCACAGTATCGTCGCTCAGTATGGATGTATCGGGAATAATCAGCAGCGTAGGTTCGTCGTAGGCCTCGAGTTTATCGAGACCGGCTTTTAGTGCGGGGCCATCTGCCGAAGCCGTGTCTGCTCCAACGGAAACAATATAACAGGGGCCTCCGCCATTCTGGAAAAACATTTGCACGCTGTAATACAGGAATGAATTCAACGCTGGTTTTTTATTCGCGGTTGGAAATTCAATCTTCACCGGGCTGGTCGTCAGATCAGTCACGTTTACCTCGATATCCGGTTGAACCATGGCGGTTCCGAACATCTGTTCATATTCGAAAAGAGATTTGATCCGGGTTGGCGTGCCCCCGCTGGTGTCTTTCTCTGTGTAACCAATGAACGCAGGTATTGCCGTTTCCACCTGTGCGATGGATGGCGGGAATACGGATATTTCACTGACATATACCCCGGGTGTTTTGATGGCTGATTCATTCATATAAAAACATTTAAGATTTGAATAATTATTTTTTATTAAAAAGGATGATGAATCCCGGGCTTTCCAGTGTGTTACCATCCAGAATCCGGTAGAAATTGTCTGTGATATTTATGAATATATCGATCACGCCGAAGCAGGGTTCCTCCGCTTTCACTGTCGAAGCAAGCATCAGATCATCATCTGAAACGCCCGTTGAGTTGACCGTAATAAACCGGTTGGATGCCGTTCCGGTTTTGCTTTTGTTGGTGAACTGATAAACCTTGTCGCTGCCCGCCGCTTTCACATCGGTTTTCTTAATAAAATCATTTTTATTTTTTATGAGGAGGCGGATCGTGCCCAGGGACGGAAGAGTAATATAGGGGCCTGATGAATTTTTGCGGAGAAAACAGATGATCATATTGTTGCCGCAAGTGTATCCGATAGAATTATTTTTAAATAATTCACGAGTCACCGTATCCGGCTGGATGGTCAGGTCCTGTAAAATCGAAGAGGTAATTATCGTATCCGGGCCTACCTGGAAACTGGTTTCGTAGGCAACATGATCCAGCCTGACAGTAAACAGTTCCTGGTAAGTCGTCATGATGGTATCAACGATGGTAGCCATATCTATTTTAAAAAATAATTTGCTTCTATTTCCCTGACCAGGTCTGCCGGTTGATTCGTTATGCTGTCGATCGTAATCATGCGCATCCGGTAAATCACCGAAGGCAGGTATTTACCACCGAGGACCGCCCATAACTGATTCAGTTGTTCAAAACTGATGGTGATCATTTCCAGAATGAGTCTTTCAATTCCGGGATCGAGCGATGGTGTGTTGTCGTGATCGAAAACATATTTTGATTGTAAAAACCGGATCACGCGCTGAAGATTCTGGAGTGCCGTGCCATAGGCCGTTTCGCTTCTCAGCGCAGTAAACATGATCGTAAGATTCAGGTGAACAGCAGGGTTTTTTTGTAAAAGGCTTGTACCCACGCGCACAAAATTTACCGGGTCTCTGGAAATCCGGTTCTCTTCCACATTGATTAATGAAATGATAATGTCCTTATCGGAATTGTCGCCACTGTTGCCGGAAGAAATTTCGCTGATACTACCGGCCGCCGCTTTAATATCCGGAGGATTCGCCTTCAGTTCTGTTTCAATACAATGAATAGCCTGATAGATCATACTTATTTTTTTAAGTGATCAGAGCGCTTCGAAAAATTATATGTGAACCAGCAAACAGAAATCTAAAAGAATAATGATGAAATCATTCTTTTGCGTAGACTAAACAATGAGCGGAATTAAATTATCTCGTGCGTAGGAATCCGGGGCCTCTCTAAAGAATCATTATTAATAAAATTAATAAAATTCCATACACGCGTGGGCAATTGGCAAAAATAAATATTTTATTAATTTAAAACCGACGTGGTTTAAAAATTGCTGAACAATGAAGGACCGGGATTAATTTTCCACAGTTAGTTTCCATCGTAAAATTCCGTGACGGGTCTCCTCCATTTTATTTTGAGTTTATGAATATATGGAATGGGTTATCAATCTACTATCCTGTGCTAAACCGCAGGGATCTGAATCACAAACTCTGTAGATTCTCCTTCCACCGTCTTCACGCTTATTTCACCTCCATGAGCTTTGATAATATCGTATGCCAGACTCAAACCTAATCCGGTTCCACTGCCTGCGGGTTTGGAAGTGAAGAAAGGCTGAAAGATTTTGTCCACTATGTTTTTGGGAATTCCACTGCCATTGTCACTAACCGTAATGAAAATCTGATTGTCAGACTTCCGGGTAGTCATTTTTATCGCGGCTTCGTACCCTGCGTCTTCGACTTTCCGCTTCTCATTCACTGCATAAAAAGCATTATTGATAAGGTTCAGTAGTGCTCTTCCAATATCCTGGGAAACAACATTTATTTTTTCAATGCCTTTATCAAAATCGGTTTCAAGCTTTGCATTGAAAAATTTTTCTTTCGCGCGGTATCCGTGATAAGCCAGGCGGAG
>DASXKM010000330.1:0-4716 GCA_036496825.1 Puia sp.
TAAGACATCATTCCGGAAATAATTTCATTATGGATGATAAATTTTCTCGTTCGGCGGCTCTCCCAGCCCGATCTTCATCCAGATTTCTTTTTCATGTTCTAATCCTTCCTGTACATCCTCTTCATCTTCCCCTGCAATTGGCCATTCTTCAAAAACATCGTCGTTGAAAAATTCGACAAACAAAACGCTGTGTGCATAGGCAGAAAATTCCTTTTCAGGATTTGCTTCATGCTGTTCTGGTGTGAGATATGGGAATACGAATCCTTCCGGCAATGTCCTGTATCGTTCGGACAGATATTCGATGGCTTCATTTCTTGCCTTTCCAAGATCTGCGTCTTTGAAATCCTCTACGTGATGATAACTATTCACCACCTCTTTGTCTTTAAACGCTGCAACATCCTGTGTTACACGGTAAAAATACGTGGCTACTTTCTGTTTATCATAAAGATTCGCTCTAAAATCCTGCGGGCTGAATTCCATCTTCCTGCGTTTATGTCCGATTCACAGGGAGCCTTCATCCAAAGAATGTGCCATGAGTAAGACAGGCAGAATCAGTTTAAATTTTCCAATCGGCAATCGGTTCTTTACTCCTGATAGACGTTGGGCTGATGAACTTCCATGGTATAAGAAGGATGTGCAAGTTCTTTAAAGCCAAATTGACTGTACAGGCCGTGACCATCCCTTGTATTCAGCATCTTTCGCCTTAACAGTTTTGACCAGGGCTGGTCGATTATAAACGACAGCATTTTTTTTGAAATACCATTACCTCTGTGTTCCGGCAAAACATAAAAATCTGCAAACCATCCGAAAGTGCAATAATCGGTGATCACTCTGCCAAAGCCAATCTGCTTTCCATTTGCGAAAGCTCCAACGCAAAAAGAATTCTCCAGCGATCTGTCTACCAGTTGAAATGAGATGCCTTTGGCCCAGTAAGAATCTTCCGTTAAGAACTTATGTACTGCCCTGACATCCATGTCCTGTTTGCCTGATTTAATCAATATGTCTTCCATTTGTTCAATTCCGCTTTTGCTTATTCGTCTAAATTACTGACTATCCGGAAATAAAAAACCGCCGATCACCAGCTTCAAAATCTGTTTAGCGGAAAGAATAAAAACAGGGTTTTCTCTTTTTTCAAAAAACGAGTTTTCTCCGATGGTTTTTAATCTTCAGCGATCTTTCGATTGGAAACAAATCAAATTTTTTTTTTACGCAACCACGCGAACAGGCGTCTCGTTCATATTTCTGTCTCGACGGTTCCTTTCGATCCGCACCCATAGGTCTGCATGCTCATTCTTCCCTATTCATTGAGCGGGGTCCTGATTTTTTTCCCGCATACACCGCGTTCGTTTCTTCATGCGGAACATCCGCCTATTTTTCACGTCCAATTAAAACTTACCAGTTATGATCAAATTTATCAATTCAGTAAACGGGTTAAACCCCTTTAGGCTTTGCCTTCTTTTGGTAATATTAACCGGTCTCACCCAGAGCTGCCGAAAATCAAACATCGACCAAAATGATTTACGGGATTTTCAACAGGTAAATCTGGTGTCGAATAATGGAGCTTATGGTTCCACACTTGTCGACCCGACACTGCAAAATGCCTGGGGAATTGCCTGGTCGCCGACGGGGATAGCCTGGGTTAATGCCGAGGCCGCACATGTAAGTCATTTATATACAGGTGAAGGCGCTATCGTTCGTCCGGCCGTAAACGTTCCGTCCCCGACAGATACTATCGGAGGCGCTCCGACCGGGATCGTCTTTGCAGGAGGAGCGGGATTTACTTTGGCGAACGGTCAGGCGGCAGCATTTCTTTTTGCGGGTGATGATGGCGTTTTATCGGGCTGGAATGGCGCGGCAGGAAATAATGCATTACGTATCGCAGACAATTCTGCCAGCTCCGCATATTTTGGCCTGGCACTGGCCACATGGAACGGATCGCATTTTCTTTATGCGGCAAATTTCAAAGCGGGCAAAATCGATGTATGGGATACGACCTTTACCCAGGTCAGCATGCCTTTCAATGATCCAGGCCTGCCAGCCTCCTATTCACCTTTTAATATTCAATCCATCGGCTCCTGGCTTTTTGTGATGTACGCGAAAGTGGGTCCGGATGGTGATGAGATACATCAGACAGGACTGGGACTTGTGGATGTATTCAATCCCGACGGCTCTTTTGTAAAAAGATTTACCACAGGGGGTACGCTGAATTCACCCTGGGGTGCAACTATGACACCGGCAGGATTTCTGGATGATAACAATATGTCGATGGACAACGGAGGCAATCAGAAGAATTCCCCTGGTTTACTAAAAGGAAATCATGATAATGATCAGGAACCTGCGATCCTGATTGGAAATTTTGGGGACGGACGAATCAATGTATTCACCCTGGACGGACATTTCCGGGGACAGTTACAAAAACATAAACAGGCGATTACCATTGACGGACTATGGGCACTGTCTTTTGCGCCGACTTCGGCAACTGCTATCGATCCGATGCGGCTTTATTTCTCTGCCGGACCGAAGGACGAAACCGATGGCCTGTTCGGATACCTCGTCAAAAAATAAAACCCGTGATTACGAGCCATCCTGCCAAGACGGGATGGCTTTTTTTATACAAAGTCCGGTGACAGGTTCGGATATTCATTTTAATCCCGCCAGCTGTAGACCCTGGCCGACAGACTGTATATAATCTTCCGGGTGAACGGGCTCACCGGGTATCTGTTGCTGACGCCAGATAATTTTATGATCGTCCATTCGCCCGGTATCCGGGGTAATCACGAAATTCCTTCCATCCGGAAGTGTGATCCGATACCAGTGATTTCTTTTATCTACAAAGCGACTCGCTATTGCCTGATGTCTTGTATTTTCGTATCTGAAACTGATCTGGTGCACGACGTAAAATAGAAAATTCCAGAATTTTTGTCAATATTTCTGCTGATGAAAATATTCCCCAAAATCAATATTTCAGCAACAAAAAGATCGTATTTTTTCTGCATGAAGTACGACAAATATGAAGAAAGTGCAGCCTTTTTTTGTGATAGTCCGCCGGAATGCATGATATAAACGGTCCCGTCATCAAAATGAGGCAACCGGATCAGGTACACCATCGGGATCGTGAAGGGCAACGCCGCGGCTGCTGATTTTTGTACCTTCTATCACCAGTATGCCTGCTACATGGGGCGCCGCCATCGAAGTGCCGCTGAGCCTTGCATACCGGCCATTATTATACGTTGAAACGATACGGACACCCGGAGCCGCAAAATCAACCACATCACTTCCGAAATTTGAAAAACCGGCAAAATTTCCAAGACTGTCGATGGCAGAAACCGTAAAAACATTTGGATGATTCACCCTGCCCGGTGAGGACAGACTGGCTTTTTGTGATTCATTGCCGGCGGCGATGGAAAATAAAATTCCTCTTTCTGCCAGCGTGAGAACGGCATTGTCAAGAGCGGGAGAAATGGTATCGGTGCCAAGACTCATATTGACCACTTCTCCGGATTTTGCATTCTGACCCACATAATTTAGTGCTTTGATCAGCTGGCTTGTACTTCCTTCGCCGTCGTTGTTCAATGCTTTCAACGCAATGATTTTTGCACCTGCAGCAACGCCCACCACGCCGAAGGAATTATTTAAAGCACCTATTATTCCTGCCACATGTGTACCATGCCCGTTATTGTCTTCTACAGAAGTTTCATTACTTACAAAACATTTACTAAGCACGGTATCCACATCCAGATCGGGATGGTCAGTATCCACTCCGGTATCAATAATCCAGACTCTTTTTCCGGTGCCGTCGTCCGTACCTGTTCGCCTGACACCCCATTGTACAGTGGACGGAGAAACCAATTCATAGCAGCCAACGTCCAGCTTTATCACCCGATCCCGCTCTACCAGTTCAACTTCCTGATCCTGCTTTAATGCAAGCGCCTGATCCCGGTTTAGCCGGGCAATAAATCCTGAATGTATATAATTTAACGTAGCAAGCCGTCGATTCTCTGCAATCGTATAACGTCTCAAAATGGAACTGACGGCATTTGTCGATGTGCCCAACGTCTGAACGGTTCCGGTTTGAGTTCCCGCATCGCGCAACATGACGATATAAGTGTCATCGACAGGTGTGGAAAAAACGCGAATGGGTTCGCAATCAGGGGCCTGCACCTGACCCATTTTTACGGGTTGTTCATTCTTCTTACACCCAGCAGACAATATTATACAGGTGCTGAAAAGGTAAACGGCAAATTGTGTTGTGATTTTCATAACTGATGTAATCAGTATGAACGTATACGGAAAGACCGATGTTTCAAAATATTTGTTAATTCAATCTTCCAAAAAAAAGAAATAAAACACTCTTTTTTGTGGCTGGCGGTACTTTTATATTTGTCCGGTGAAATTCACTTACGAATATCAGGGCATCTCTTATAACGCAACGGCTGAATGGTCGACGTCATTTATGACCAATGTTTTCCGTATCAGAAACCTGACACAGATTTTTGATATCTACCCAAACAGAAGCGGCATCAGGATCAGATGGGAACTATATAGTGGTGGCGAGCTGCCCGAGGACTTTTTGCAAGCCGTGGGTGAAGGACTGGAAAAAGCGGGAATTTATTAATCAGTGGAATTCCGGGTCTGTCAGGATTTTTCTGCAGCGATATTCAGCATCAATACCAGTTCGTCTGAAATCGTACTGCTGCCGCCAATCTGAAAGTCTTT
>DASXKM010000331.1:0-3214 GCA_036496825.1 Puia sp.
ATCTTTTTTAAGCTTCCGGGCCTTAGAATGAGGATGCTAGGCAGGGCATACAGCCGGCGGAGGATCCGGTAACCGGATTAAACGACATGGCTGGCCGTTGAAACCCCCAAGGATGGTTCATGCCGGTGTGGTGACGTAAGAAAACGGTAATGTAAATGAAAGCGATGCTGTCGTCAGGTGATATCCAGCAGGGTGGCTTCTCCTCTTGAAAATTGCTTTATCATGGTAGATTCTGCGAGGTTAAGATTCTTTTCTTTCAACGCTTTGATGATTTGCCTGTGTTCGCCGTCTGTCTGCTCGTGGTCGACGATTTCTATCTGTGTCTTACCTAATTTTTGATGGAACAACGGAATATGGGAAGAGCGATAGACCTGGAGTAACTTCGAATTTCCTGCATATTCCATAAGCGTTTCGTGAAATTTCATGTCAGCTTCGAGAGCACCATTGAAATATCCATTCTTCACCATGGCTGCATAATCGTCGCATATTTTTTCTAATTTCTCCAGCTGATCCCTGGTCATTTTTTTGTATGCCAGTCTCATGGCACCCAGTTCCAGCACTTCCCGTAGTTCCCTTATTTCATGAATTTCAACGGGAAGTAACGGCTTTATGTAATAGCCGCCTTTTTCGCCCAGCACAAGCATATCTTCCCCCAATAATCTGGTCAGCGCTTCCCTTACCGCCATTCTGCTCACACCTAATTTTTTAGCCCATTCATCTTCCTTTAAACGGGTATGCGGTGCTAACTGGCTACTGAGAATCTTTCTTCTGATTTCTACAAATGCTTTGTTTGCTAATGAATCTGCTTTCATACATTTTCCTGTTTACAAAAGATTTTTTATTTGTAAACATATTTTTATACCGGGGTAAAGATAAAAAAAATCTGATTCCAAACGAAAGCGAAAAATCCGAAGAAATCTAATGGCATGGCCATCTATCTGATAAATACTATCCCACCGGAGTATAACGGTGGTGTTAGCCGAAATGGAGCAGAATCTATTCTGTCAGTTTATTGATGTTCTGATCCGTCAGAGAACCGATAAAGGCAACCAGGTCTTTTTTTTCCTGTTCGCTCAAATGCAAAGGTGTTGCTAAAAGAGTTTGTTCCGGCACATCAAGCCCCAATCCTTTGCCACCACCTTTATCATAAAAGTCAATTACCTTTTCCAGCGTACGAAATTTTCCATTGTGCATATAGGGAGCGGTCATGGCCGCATTGCGAATGGTGGGCGTTTTAAAAGCGCCGTCATAATAACGAATGGGAAAAAGAATATATCTGCCCTGATCATGATCCGGTCTCGGTTTTGCTAAACTGTCATTTGCCGTTGTTCCGACAATTTCAAATTCGGTTCTGTCAAATAAGGGAGGCGCCAACCCATTAAAAAGAGGAGCAAAATGACAGGTGCCACAGGCTGCCTTTCCCATAAACAAATTGAAACCCCGCTGCTGAGAGGCAGACAAAGCGGACCAGTTGCCCCGCATATAATTATCAAAAGATGATTGAAAAGGCGTTAGTGATTCGATATAGGCTTCCAAGGCACTTGTCATATGCTTCGTGGTGATACCATTGTGATAATCTTTTACTCTCCAGATTTTTTTGAACGATTTTATATAAGATGAGTCCCTTGACAATCTGTTAATGATAGAATCGTCACGGCCATCCATTTCGTTTGTGTTGTTGAGTACGGTAGCAATCTGGGCCTTTAATCCTGCCGCCCGTCCATCCCAAAACTGGTTGTACTGATAGCATGCATACAACAAAGTCGGCGTGTTGCGGGGCAGAAAATTTTTTCCATTGATGGTTCTGTTTTGTTCCAGTCCATCAGTAAAATATTTTCCGGGTGAATGACAGGTGGCACAACTGTGTGAATAATCTCCCGACAAAGCCTTATCGAAAAATAATTTCTTTCCCAGATCAGCCAAAAATGCATGGGAATCATCTTCCGCGTCCGGAAAGGCTCTTTTATTGATCGCATATTCACTAAACAAATTGTTATTGCCACTGACATTCAGAGCTGGCACTGTGGAAAGCATGAGTTTTTTTTCTATGGCAAATTGCGTCAGCTGATTTTGAAGCGGTAACGCATAACGGGTCAAGAAAAACAGCCGGTCAAATGAATCAAAATTATTATTTGCCTGTAAATACTGCCTGCAGGCAGAAATATAAAAACGCAGACTGTCTTTTTGCGAATATCCATCCAGGTAAGGTGATATGCCTTCAGTGAGAGCATTCATTGATTCAGCCGCCTCAGCTACTCCGGTCTTCGCAATAGGTGCGTCATAACCGGTGATATACAAAGTCATTATTCGTATCAGTTCGATACGATAACTCTCGATCACCTGACTGTCAGTCGCATTCAGGTGTGAAAATAATTCCGGAATTCCTGCTGCAGCATTCATTATGATATGTACCTGCAGGGACAACTCCTTCTGTCTGCCGGCTATATTTTTATCATAGAGTAATGCTTCAATCACCTGAAGGCCGGTTGGATCGTTGTACTCCATGGAAGGTTCCTGCACATCCGGTTTTGGCGGACCGTTGAACAATTTCGCCTCCTCCGGATAAAAATATTCAAGAAAAAAAGCGATTCTTTTATATCGTAGCCGACATTCTTTGAATGTCTGCTTCGGAGCCTCCATGGTGGCCGGATTGCTATAGTCCATATGCGCGATTGCTGAACCCAGATCATCCGTGGATGCCATAAAGCCGACCGCGTCATGTATCAGCCAGTCAAGATTCTCCTTTGAACGGCCATGATCCACTCTTCCGGGAGGTATCAATGCCGAAGCGGTGATCAGCAGCAAAAGGATCGCTGCACTTATCAATGATAATTTCATAACATAGAATTTTTGTACTACTCAGAGTTTTGACAAGAGATCGTTTCCCGGTTTCTGTCCCGCTAACTGGCCGCCGTCTGCAATGAATACCTGACCTGTAATAAAACTGCTTTCATCGCCGGCCAGGAATAAAAACAATGGTGAAACGTCATCCACACTGCCTGGCCTGTTCAGGGGAATAAACTGTTTCACAAAATTTTCTGTGAATTCCGGCGGGTCGATCTCCGCCGACATTTCTGTTTGGATATATCCGGGACAAACCGCGTTGACGCGAATATTGAGATGTGCGAGTTCAATGGCCATCGTCTTCGTAAGCATGATCACACCTCCTTTGGATGCATTGTAATGCGCATATCCAAATTCACCGTCAATCCCG
>DASXKM010000332.1:0-5885 GCA_036496825.1 Puia sp.
ATTTGGTATGTCGGTCAGTTTTGAGAATTGCATTCTTACGCATACTTCTTTCTTTGGAACCCGCATTAAAAAAACTATTTTCAAAAACTCGAATCTTCAAAACGTCGATTTCTCCGAATGCGATCTAAGCAGTGCCATATTTGACAACTGCGATCTCACGGATGCTGTCTTTAAAAGTTCTATTCTTGAAAAGACAGACTTCCGCACTTCTTTCGGGTACTATTTCGACCCGGAAAATAACAGGATCAAAAGAGCTAAATTTTCTCTTTCAGGATTACCCGGTCTTCTGGGAAAATATGATCTGGATATAGTGTGAATTTGTAGGCAAAAAAATGTCGAATCATTACTTCCAGTCTTCCAGTCTTCCAGACTTGTTTCACTTTCCTCCGAGTTCTTCATATAACTGCTGATTATCCGACCGACGCAGAAGTCTTGAGTAATTTGCAAAAACATAAATGCTTTCTTCGCTTCTATTCTGAGTAAAATCGATCCTCAGTGGGACAAAATGAAAGATTCCAAGTGCACGATCGTCGATTCTTTTGAATACGGAATCAAAGCCCAGGTAAAGTTCTGCAATGTCGGATCTTGGAATCGTCAGATTAAAATGAGATCCGTTTTTTTTATCCTCTCCTGAAAATGACAGGGAGTCCGTATGAACTTCCAGCTTTCCCACATATCGGTAAAGGGGCCGCATAAGAGATGTATGTGCTTCAAGCCAGTCGATCAGCCCTTTGTGTTCGATATCCGTCTTGTAGGCCAGAAGAGAATCTTCATAAACGCTCATATTCAAATGTATGAACTAATGAAGAATGAAGCCCACTTCCATACTTCCATTCTTCCATACTTTCATACTTTTATAGTGCTGTATGAAGAAACTGTCGATTGTAATATCTGTAATAGTTATCACCGTTCTGATATTCTTTGTCAGCACCCGGCGAAAACCCATCGACTTCACCAGCCAGGTAAAACCCATTATCAATAAGAATTGCATCACCTGCCACGGCGGGGTCCGGCAAAAGGGTGGCTTTAGTCTGCTGTTCCGCGATGAAGCTCTCGCCACACTAAAATCCGGCAAACACGGGATCGTACCTGGCGATCCTGATCGCAGCGAAATGATCAGGCGTATCAACCTCAAAGATCCTGAAGATCGGATGCCCTATAAGCATGATCCGCTAAACCAGGAAGATATTCAAACACTCACCCGATGGATAAAAGAGGGCGCGCCCTGGGGAGAACACTGGGCCTATGTTCCCGTAAAAGATCCTGCAGTTCCGCAACTAAAAACTTTCTTCGGATGGTTCGACAAAAAAAGCGACTGGGCCAAGAATGACATAGATCATTTCATACAACATAAATGGAAGGAAGAAGATCTGAAACCTTCTCCACAGGCAGATAAAAAAACTTTATTGAGAAGAATCAGCCTGGATATTACCGGGCTCTTACCATCCGACAAACTGGCTAAACAATATTTAAACGACAACAGTGAGAAATCATATGCCGATCTCGTGGATTCACTACTTGCCTCACCGCATTACGGAGAAAAATGGACATCCATGTGGCTCGATCTGGCCCGTTATGCCGATACGAAAGGATACGAACGCGATGACAGCCGGAGTATTTGGAAATACCGCGACTGGCTGATCAAATCATTTAATACGGATAAACCTTATGATGTTTTTTTAAAGGAACAGATTGCGGGCGATCTGATGCCCGATCCAACAGACGATCAGTATATCGCGACCGCTTTTCATCGCAATACGATGACCAATGATGAAGGAGGCACCGATAATGAAGAGTTCAGAACAACCGCCGTGCTCGACCGTGTAAATACAACCTGGGAAGCCGTCATGGGTACCACATTCAGTTGTGTACAGTGCCATAGCCATCCCTATGATCCTTTTAAGCATGATGATTATTATAAATTCATGGCTTTCTTTAATGATACGAGGGATGAAGACACAGAAGCAGATTATCCGCTGCTTCGCAGTTATAATGATTCGATGCAACAACAGGTTTCGGTATTGGTCAACTGGATAAATCAAAATGTTTCCAAAGAAAAAGCGAATGAGGTTTACAAATTTTTGAAAACATGGCAGCCATCTTATAATTCGCTCACCTGCGACAGCTTTATCAACAGCGAACTCTCAGATACCAAATGGCTCGCCTTAAGAAATCATGCACAGTGTCGTTTGAAAAATGTGGATCTGGAGAAAAAAAATCAATTGATTTTTCGCTACTCGGCGGATACTTCCGGAGGCATCTGGCAGATCCATTTGGACTCTCCAACAGGCGAAACAATCGCAACAGTACCACTGCAAAAAACCAAAGGCTGGGCGATCACTCAAATAAAAATTCCCACACAAACACCGCCAACCGCCAACCGCCAACTGCCAACTGCCAACCGCCGACCGCCAACCGCCAACCGCCAACTAAACGGAATACACGATCTCTACTTTACATACACCAACCTTAAACTGAAAAAGCCCGAAGACAATGGCGCGCTTTTCGACTGGTTTTATTTCACGGAAGAATTACCGGGCAAAGACAAACCGGGGTATAACGAAATAAAAAAACAATACGAGAAATTATATACAGCTGACGTACCTACCACTCCGGTGATGATGGACAATCCATCTGATATGCATCGCGCATCGTACGTATTTGAAAGAGGCAACTGGCTGGTAAAGGGAAACAAAGTAGAACCGGATGTGCCTCACTCTTTGAACCCATTCCCGGATCATGCACCACGCAACCGGCTGGGCCTCGCTATGTGGCTGACATCAAAACAAAACCCCCTCACAGCAAGAACGATGGTCAACCGCATATGGGAACAAATCTTTGGAACCGGTCTCGCAGAAACACTGGAGGATCTCGGCTCGCAGGGTGTCCTGCCCACTCATCCCGAATTGCTTGACTGGCTGAGTTATCAGTTTATGTATGAAGATAACTGGAGCGTAAAAAAATTGATCCGTCGAATCGTAATGAGCGCCACCTATCAACAGGAATCCAAAATGACTCCGTTGCTTCTGCAAAAAGATCCATATAACAAATTATATGCACGCGGTCCGAGAGTTCGCTTATCGGCTGAACAGGTACGTGACCAGGCACTATGTATCAGTGATGAATTATGCGATTCCATGTATGGTCCCAGTGTATATCCGTGGCAGCCGAAAGGAATCTGGCTCTCTCCCTGGAATAGCAAGGACTGGGAACAAAGCAAGGGTAAACAACAGTACCGGCGTGCGTTGTATACCTATTGGAAACGTTCATCCGCCTACCCGTCCATGATTACCTTCGACGGTGTATCGAGGGAAGTGTGCACGGTCCGGCGAATCCGCACCAACACACCGTTGCAGGCACTCGCAACACTGAATGATTCTGCTTATATTGATATGGCAAGGCAATTTGCGCAACGGATGAAAAAGGATGGCGGCACCGGCATTCAGGAGCAAATACAATTTGGATATCAACGTGCAACATTTCACGAAGCCAATGAAAAAACGGTGACTGCGCTGCTGAATTTGTATAACAATGCATATAGCCGGTTTAAAAATAATCCTGACAAAACATGTCAGATGGTGGGTGAAGAAAGTGAATATACAAATGCCGAAACAGCCTCAATGATCGTAGTGGCCAATGCCATCCTGAATCTCGACGAGGTATTGACAAAAAATTAAAAAGCATGACCCAAAAAGATTTATATAACCAGCGACTGTTGCGTGAGGCAGAACATGCGGTGATCAACCGGCACACGCGACGTCACTTTATAAAAGAAAGTGCGATGGGTCTGGGTGCGCTGGCGTTAGGTTCATTTCTTGGCAGTTGTGGCAATAGAAATTCCGGGAACGATATCGCATTTGATCCCGCTCATCCGCTATTACCCAAACTGCCTCCTTTCCCCGGAAAAGCAAAATCTGTGATCTATCTGCACATGGCAGGCGCGCCATCACAGCTGGAATTGTTTGACTACAAACCCGAGCTGATGAAAATGGACGGACAGGATTGTCCGAAATCATTACTCGAAGGAAAACGGTTTGCCTTTATTCGCGGTGTGCCGAAGATGCTGGGCCCGCAGGCAAAATTTGCACAGCATGGAGAGAGTCGCGCCTGGGTAAGCGAACACATGCCGCATCTGGCATCGATTGTTGATGAATTAAGTTTTCTGAAAGCAGTTACAACCGATCAGTTCAACCATGCACCAGCGCAACTGATGGTGCATACGGGTTCACCCAGACTGGGCCGTCCGAGTATTGGCTCCTGGGTCACTTATGGTTTGGGAACGGAGAATCAAAATCTGCCGGGATTTATCGTATTGACCAGCGGAGGGAAAACACCCGATGCAGGCAAAAGTGTTTGGGGAAGCGGATTTCTGCCAAGTGTATATCAGGGCGTGCAGTGTAGAAACGAAGGTGCCCCGGTATTGTTTATGAATGATCCGGATGGCATGAGCAGGGATCTGAGAAAAGCTTCGATTGATGCCATCAACGAAGTGAATCAGCAGGAGTTCGCCGATTATCATGATCCCGAAATATTATCAAGAATCTCGCAATACGAAATGGCTTACAGGATGCAGATCGCGGCACCCGAGATTATGAACATCAACAATGAACCGGAATATATTCACGAAATGTATGGCACCAAACCCGGCAGGGCCTGTTTTGCAAACAATGTATTGCTCGCGAGAAAACTGGTGGAAAAGGGTGTGCGCTTTGTGCAATTGTTTGACTGGGGATGGGACAGTCATGGTTCCGAAGCGGATCTCGCCATTGACATCGGCTTTATCAATAAATGCAGAGAAGTAGATAAGTCCATTACTGCATTGATCCTGGATTTGAAACAGCGGGGACTACTGGAAGAAACACTGGTGGTATGGGGCGGTGAATTCGGCCGCACACCCATGATGGAAAACCGGGAGGGGAAAAAAATGCCCTTTAAGGGAAGGGATCATCACACCGAAGCATTTACAATCTGGATGGCGGGTGCGGGCATAAAGAAAGGTTTCAGTTATGGCGAAACGGATGAGATCGGTTATAGTACGATCAGCGGAAAAGTGGAACCTTTCGATGTGCAGGCCACGATTTTAAATCAGCTGGGATTTAATCACGAAAAATTTACCTATCCTTTTCAGGGAAGGCCATTCCGCTTAACGGATACAAGAGGAAAAGTAATAGACGATATACTTGCATAATTAAATATTGAATTGAACCGAAGAAATTTTTTAAAAACAGTTGGTACGGCGGCTACCGCCGTGCAACGCTCACCCATGGAAGCCGCTGCTTTCATTTTGCCAATCAAAAACATGAATAATAATTTCAAACTGAAACTGCTGTGTACCAACTGGGGCTTTAATGGAACGCTGGATGCCTATTGCGCGAAAGTAAAAAAAGAGGGCTACGATGGAATAGAAATCTGGTGGCCATTGGAAAAAAAAGATCAGGACGAATTGTTTTCCTTGTTGAAAAAACATGAACTGGAAGTTGGTTTTCTTTGTGCTGGCTCAGACAGCAACTATCAAAAACATTTTGATCAGTTCGTCCGGATGATCGATGCCGCAGCCGGCGAATCAGTCCAGCCTCCTCTATATATCAATTGCCACTCCGGCAGGGATTATTTTTCTTTTGAAGAAGGCAAAACTTTTATAAGTCACACATCGGCACTGGCAAAATCCACCGGTATAAAAATCTGTCATGAAACACACCGGTCCCGATTACTCTATGCTGCATCGGTAGCAAGACATTATATGGAAACAATTCCCGAATTGCGCATCACGTTCGACGTATCACATTGGTGCAATGTGCATGAAACGCTGCTTGAGGATCAGCAGGACACGGTGAACATGTCCTTGCAACGCGTAGATCATGTGCATGCACGCGTGGGGCATGCCG
>DASXKM010000333.1:0-2466 GCA_036496825.1 Puia sp.
CCAGTTTTCTTGCCTGACATTCTGGTATAGGCCATCGGCCTGGTTTTAGGATATTGGGTTTATCATCGAACTGGTACTGAATCTTAACGACAAACAAACGCATATATTTCAACAAAATTTCTGTTCCCGAAATGGGAAATTATCCTGATTCTATAAGATTGGTAATAAGTCTGAAACCCTTTGTGGAAAAGCGTATTACTGATCTCCCTCCAATACATAAAAACACTTAGTAAGGGCGCTTTTGATATTTCAAAAAAAAGAAATGACCCTTCCGGGGGGACTCCGGTTTCACGATCGGAAATTAACGGAGCTCGTTTGGAAATTTCGAAGGGCATACGGGAAAAGGTGAAGGTATGTTTACCCGCACATTCATCTCTAATCAAAAAAAATGTTCACTATGTACTTCAAAAAACTAACCAAACGACATTGGCGTTTCAGAAAAAATTATCTGCCTTTGTTAGCAGCCTTTGCATTTTCTTTCGGGTGTCACAAATCAAACGTCGATCAAAAAGATCTACGGGATTTTCAACAGGTAAACCTCGTCGCCAATAACAATGAATACAATGCAAATCATATCGACAGTACACTTTTGAATGCATTTGGAATGGCATGGACTTCAAATGGATTTGCCTGGGTTAACTCGGTGGGAGGACATGTCAGTGAAATTTACAATTCAGAGGGAGTTAAACAGAGAGCAGTCAACATCCCTTCTTCAGCTTCACCTGCCGATTCGAACGGCGGTTTTCCCTGTGGTATCGTTTTGAGTTCGGGTAAAGGATTTAACCTGCGGAACGGGCCTTCCAGTTTCCTCTTTTCCGGATTTGAAGGGGGACTTACCGGTTGGAACCCGGCTTCCGGTAACAATGCTCAATTTATCTTACATCCGCCCCAGGCCAGTTTTACCGGCCTGGCCATTGGTTCCAGTGCCGGAAGAAATTTCATATACGCGGCAAACTTCGGAGCCAAGAAAATTAATGTATGGGATACAACATTCACCCGTATAGATATGTCGTTCAAAGACCCTACCCTGCCGGATGATTATTCTCCCTATAATATTCAGGCCGTCGGTGACTCATTATTTGTGATGTATGCGAAATTGAAAACAACAGATCCGGGAGCCGGACATGGA
This sequence comes from Puia sp., assembly GCA_036496825.1. Classification (GTDB taxonomy): domain Bacteria; phylum Bacteroidota; class Bacteroidia; order Chitinophagales; family Chitinophagaceae; genus Puia. The sequence continues at coordinate 1,130 of DASXKM010000333.1, forward strand.
ATAGCCGGTGATGGATTTGGATACGTCAGCGTGTTTAGCACAGATGGGACGTTTGGAAGACGGTTCGCTTCTCAGGGAACATTAAATATACCGTGGGGAGTCACCATGGCCCCGGCCAGTTTTCTGCAGGACAAGGATGTCAACAGAAGCGGAAATAATAACGACGGTTACGGGGCAACAAATTCCCCGGTAAACAATAATTCGGCAAACCAGGAAAATCATTATTTAAATGAGCCGGTGATTCTGATCGGAAATTTTGGTGATGGCCGGATTAATGTGTTTAGTCTGGATGCAAAATTTCTTGGCCAGTTGCAAACACATAAACATACACTGGTAATCGATGGATTATGGGCGCTCTCGTTTCCACCCGCAAGTGCAAATATTGATGCCGGCAGATTGTATTTCACTGCAGGACCCGACAGCGAGCAGGATGGAGTTTTCGGATATATAATTAAAAAGTAACGGGGATAATTCAATAACACGGTTAAACAAAAGGCCCCTTTTCAGGGGCCTTACTTTATTAATGGAATTTCGTTGCCCGACGAGGATTCGAACCTCGACAAACAGAATCAAAATCTGTCGTACTACCTTTATACTATCGGGCAATTCACAAACAGGCCGCAAAAATAAGGTTTTTTAAAAAATGGGACGAACTAAAACAGAATTCCAGCGATTATTTCACTTCAACGAGATAAAAGTTCTTTTTGCCTTTCTGAACCAGGATATATTTTTCATGTAGCAGCAGATCAGTACTTAGATGAAACTGCAAATTTTCCGTTTTAATACGGTTGACGCTGATGCCGCCATTCTGAATCATCTTTCTTGCCTCTCCTTTGCTGGAAAGAATTCCCGTTTCAGCCAGAAACCTCACGATATCCACACCTTTTTTCAATTCACTCAATGCAAATTCAGATTTCACAATGCCCTCGAGGTCGTGCAAATCAACTTCGGTCATTTTTTCGACCGAACCTGACTGATCGAATAATTTTTCAGTCGTAACCAGTGCGAGCTCATATTCTGCAGCACCATGAATAAAAACGGTTATTTCCTTTGCCAGTGTTTTTTGTAACAATCTTCCTGAAGGGTTTTTTTGATGATCCCGGAATAAGGATTCAATTTCTTCCTTCGTCAGAAACGTAAATATCTTTATCCATTTCTCTGCGTCTGTATCAGTTGCATTCAACCAGAACTGAAAGAATTGATAAGGGCTTGTTTTAGCAGGATCCAGCCAAATATTACCCTTTTCTGTTTTTCCAAATTTTCCGCCATCAGCTTTTGTAAGCAATGGACAGGTAAACGCAAATGCCTCACCTCCGGATTTGCGACGGATCAGTTCG
>DASXKM010000334.1:0-14084 GCA_036496825.1 Puia sp.
CCGGAGATGAAGGCGTTCTGGAAATAACGACTGGTGGGCAGGTTATCAAATATGGTGATGGGACTTCGGGTTTTAAAGATGGTACTGCTGCAACCGCAGAATTCGGTTTTATGAGCAGTATTTGTGCCGATAACAGCGGAAATGTTTATATCGCTGATTCGCACAGGATCCGCAGAATTGCAAACGGTACAGTTACTACCATCGCGGGAAATAATAACCTCGGCGCCACCGACGGTCAGGGATCCGCTGCATCTTTTGCCGGAGCGATGGGCCTTTGTACAGATTCAAAAGGGAATGTTTATATCGCCGACATCAATAACAGCAATATAAGGATGATGACACCGGGCGGCCAGGTAACAACGATCGCTGGTAATGGCTCCGCGGGTTATAAAGAAGGTGCCAAAGGCCAGGCCCAGTTTTCTGCTCCATCCGGCGTGTGCGTTGATGGAAAGGGAAATTTATTTGTTGCTGATTATGGAAATAATGTTATCCGGAGAATTGTTCTTTAAGATCAGACTTTACTAAAATAAACTATTTAGGTTTTAAAGATGGTGCTTTCCTGATCAGCATCCCGGGTGCAAACCGCATAAGCCACAGACTGATTTTTTCGCCGCCGAATTTTCCGATATAGCTTTCATATCTGCCTCTGGAAATCGCTTTTAGTATCTGCACGGCAGCTTTTCCGGGCGAAAGTCCATTACTTATATTCTGCGATTGTCTGCCCAGCCGGGTTCCGTCTTTTGTCAGCGCGTTTAGGGCAACATTTGTTTTGATATATCCGGGTGTCAGGATCGTCACCTTGATATTCTGCGCCGACACTTCTGCCCGGAGACAATCAAAAAAACCATGAAGCGCGTGCTTGGCAGCAGCGTACGCTGAACGCATCGGTGTGCCAATTTTTCCCATCACACTGCTGGTAACTACAAAGTGTCCCGCGTTGCGGGATATAAAGTGGGGCAAAATCGCTTTGCTGATGGCCACATAACTAAAATAATCAACCTCCATCAACTTTCTATGAACTTCTATTGGTGTTTCGATTACAAGGGAACGTTGCGATATGCCGCCGTTATGTATCAGAATATCAATCTGGCCAAAACATTGAATCGCCTCCGCTGTTTTATTTTCCAAAGAAGAAGCATCCGAAAGATCCAGTGGAAGGATTTTTACCCGGTCCGGATATTTACAGGAAAGCTGAACCCTTTCAAGTTCTTCCATTCTTCTTCCCGATACGATAACATTCGCGCCCCGGAAAGAGAAAGCATAGGACAGTGCTTCACCGATACCGGAAGAGGCGCCGGTTATCCATACGGTCTTATGATTGAATTCAGAATTCATTTTCAGATTTTGAAACAAAGGTCTTTATTTCCGGGAATCTCTGCCGGGAATTAAAAAACTAAGCACAGAGGTGATCGTTCCGGGGGCATGTCCTATATTTGCGAGAAGATGAATAAGCTGATTCAGCATGGCACGGTAATCTGTTTTGCGCTGATCATTCTGATACGGATGATGGCCATGCCGATTTCTTTGGCTGAATATGCGCTGAACAAAAACTTTATTGCGTCCAGTCTCTGTGAAAACAGAAACAAACCGGAGATGCATTGCGGCGGCACATGTTTTCTGAAAAAACAACTCACCAGGTCCAACGATAATGAAAATACACAGGACCATAAGGGATCATCGGTAAAATTAGTAATCACCGATTTTTTTGAACAAATCACACAACCTTCTTTTGGATGCAGCCATTTATCGGCTAATAATCCATTCGCCGTGTATACGCAGCATATTACCGACCAATACATCGTCAATCTGCTTCGTCCTCCCATCGCCTGAGTTTCCTTCCGGGGTTTATTGTAACATACTGCGAAATTTTCAATCTAACCTGACGAGAGGTCATTGAATCAATCTTTCGTCGCGACGCGCAAATGAACTAATCGATGAGAAATATTTATATTTTCATATTTATAGTCTGTGGCATTCCTGCCTTTTCACAAAAAACCATTTCAGGAAAAATAACTGATCAGACGAATGGTGAAGCGCTGCAATATGCAGTTATCTCGGGCGGCCATCACAGCGTTGCCGTAAACAGTGATAAAGACGGATATTTCCGGATAACCCTTCCCGGACAAATTGATTCCCTGCATATTTCCATTATCGGATATCACGGACAATCGGCAGCCATTTCTGAGATTCCCAGTCCCTGGAATGTGCAATTGAAAAGAGGACCTGTCGACCTGGAGTCTGTTACCATCACACCTCAGTCCAACAATGCAAGTTTTCATACACTCAGTGCGATCGATCTCCATATCCGCCCCATCAATTCTGCGCAGGACCTGATGCGTCTGGTACCCGGATTGTTCTTAGGCCAGCATCATGGAGGTGGTGTGGCCGAACATATTTTCCTCAGGGGATTTGATGCCGATCACGGAACCGATGTGAACGTATCCGTCGATGAAATGCCCTTAAACCTGGTGTCTCATGCACACGGGCAGGGATTTTCCGATCTGCATTTTTTAATTCCCGAGCTTGTCAGCAGTTATGAATTTGGCAAAGGACCATATTATGCGGATCACGGAGATTTTACAACGGCTGGCTATGTTGCATTTCATACAGCGGATGTTTTGGATAAAAGCACCGTCAAACTGGAAGCGGGTCAGTTTAAAACCGGCCGGGCCATGGCGATGATTGATCTTCTGAGTGAAAAAGCAAAACAGCGCGGTGAATCTGCCTATATCGCCGGCGAAGCCGCGTACACGAATGGTCCTTTTGACTGGCCGCAACATTTCAACCGCCTGAATTTGTTTGGAAAATACAATGTAAATATTTCTCCCAAAGAAAGATTGTCGCTTACCCTGTCTACGTTTGGCAGCCAGTGGCGTTCTTCGGGCGAAATACCCGAACGCGCTGTGGATGAAGGATTGATCGGAAGATTCGGATATCTCGACAGTCTGCAGGGTGGTAAAACCAGCAGGAGTAATATCATTGCCAGGCTAAGCTCTTCGCTTTCTGACAACTGGTATATGCAAAACCAGTTTTATTATTCCTGGTATGATTTCAGTCATCGTTACAACGATACTTTTTTTGCCGATGACAGTATCAACGGGGATCGTCTCAGGCAGCAGGAATCACGGAATCTTTTTGGGTATAATGGAAAAATTACGAACCACACCTATTTCAAAAATAATATGGATCTGAGTTCTTCTTTCGGACTCGGATTTCAGTTCAACAAAATTCATCATAGCGAACTTTCTCATATCGATGACCAGTTCAGTGTGCTTGAATATTTACAATTGGGAAATATCAATGAAAACATATTCAATGGTTATCTGGATGAAAACATGCGCGTGGGCAAATGGCTATTTAATGCAGGCTTGAGATTGGACGATATCTATTTTAATTACGATGATCTGCTGAATCCTTCGATGCCATCGAGGAACAAAGTTATTTTCAGTCCTAAACTAAATGTTGAATACACTGCCAGCCAGGAATTGCAGCTTTATGTAAAGACAGGCAAGGGATTTCACTCCAACGATGCAAAAGTGGTGGTTGCCAATCAGGGCCGGGAAATATTGCCGGCGGCATACGGTGTTGATTTTGGAATAAACTGGAAACCCGTTGACCACCTATTCATAAATGCTGCTATCTGGTGGATGCGTCTTGATCAGGAATTTATTTATGACGGAGATGAGGGGACGCTTGAACCCAGTGATAAAACCAGGAGAGAAGGAATAGACTTCTCGGCCCGATACCAGTTTAATCAATGGCTCTATGCATTTCTCGATGTTAACTATTCGAATGCCCGTGATATTCAGGCACCGAAGGGGGAGAACTATATTCCCCTCGCCGTTCCGCTGTCCAGCGCGGGCGGATTGAATTATAAATTCAGTAATGGCATCAATGGGGCTTTGAGTTATCGTTATATGAAAGACCGGCCGGCCAATGAAGACAATTCGCTCATTGCCAAAGGCTATTTTGTAACCGACCTGACGGCCTTTTATACAAAAAAGAAATTCGAAGTCGGGATAGAGATTCAGAATCTTTTTAACAGCGAATGGCGTGAAGAACAATTTGCGGTAACCTCACGTATGAGAAATGAACCTGCTCCGGTTGATGATGTAAATTTTACTGCCGGCACTCCGTTTTTTGCAAAATTGGTATTCTCGGTATTTTTCTAAGGACGGGTGGGAAAATATATTGGCGGGTCATGATTATATTGAGATGACGTTCATAAAAAAAACAAATGAAAAAAAAGCAGAAACAAAATACTCCGGCGTCCACAAAAATCGCGGCCCTTTCTGTGCTGGTGATAGTGGTCATGGGAATGATATATTTTTTGTCGGTTGCATTCGGTGATAAAACAAGACTGCCGGTGCTGGGTGAACCGGGTCATGTTGCAGGTGATTTTTCATTTACAGACCAGGATGGGAAAACCATAACTGAAAAAACAGTTTTCAATAAAGTAACCGTCGTTGAATATTTTTTTACATCCTGCCCTTCCATTTGTCCGGTGATGAATAAAAACCTGAAAGAAGTATATGAGAAATTCAAAACGAATTCCGGATTTGTGATTCTGTCACATACGGTCGATCCGGAAAGAGATTCTGTTAAAGTATTAAAAAAATATTCCGGGCGATTTGATGCATCGCCTCCCGGCTGGGAATTTTTGACAGGCAACAAGGATTCCTTATATCAGCGGGCGAGCAGGGACTATTTACTGGCGGTGGAAGATTCTTCCAATTCCGCCTTTATTCATACGCAATATGTAGCCTTGTTGGACAGGAAAAGACAGATCAGGGGGTTTTATGATTTCACGAATAAAGAAAACGTAGATAAGATGGAGGAGGCTATTCAGCAGTTATTGAAAGAGGATGACCATTAAGCGTGCGGATCCCTTATTCATGCCTGATACGTTATGGATAACAGACAAATGGTAACAGATGTTTGTTATTTTATTTTAATAAATAATTGCCCCGGATCAGCATACGATCTTAGTTTTGCATTTCAAATAATGGACGGGCAATGAAGAAAAAAAAATCCGACCCTTCCGGAAACGGGAAGAAAAAACCTCCGGGTATTTCTAAATTACTGCGGCCGTACCGGGGCATGATTTTTCTGCTCATATTTTTTGCCCTGTTGAGCAATGGAATCAACCTGGTGTTGCCGAGGATCATTGCTTCCGGAATTGACGCATTTCCGTCGCATTATGTTTTACAACCCTTACTGATTAAATTTTTATCGGCGGCATTCTTCATATTTATTTTTACTTTCCTTCAGAGTATTATCCAGACAAATACTTCGGAACGGGTGGCCAGGGATTTGCGCGCCCGGCTGGCATCGAAGATCTCTACACAGACGTATGCTTATATAGAACAGGCCAATCCGTCAAAATTATTAACCAATCTGACGGCTGATGTGGATTCTGTGAAGACATTTATTTCGCAGGCCATCGTTACAGTAGCGTCGTCACTGATTGTAATCATCGGAGCCTGTACCATGCTTTTTTCTATCAATTGGAAACTGGCTTCGGCCATCGTCATTATTATACCAATCATCAGTTTTGTTTTCTTTTATGTATCAAAAAAAGTCCGCCCCATTTTTATTAAAGGAAGGGAAGTGATCGACCGGCTGAATAAAGTAATCAATGAAAGCATACTCGGGGCAGCGCTCATACGGGTGGTCAATGCACAGCAACCTGAGTATGAAAAATTCCTGTCCGCCAATACGGAGGCAAAAAGCCTGGGCATGAGTATCCTCCGCCTGTTTGCCTGGCTGATTCCGATCATCATATTCACGGCAACTTTAGGAGGAATTACCATTCTGGCGCTGGGTGGCCATTTTGTAATCATCCATGAAATGACACTGGGTAATTTTGCGGCCTTCAACAGTTATCTCGCCCTTTTGATTTTTCCGATCATCATGATCGGATTCATGAGTAATATCATCGCGCAGTCCACCGCCAGTTATCAACGGCTCAGCCTCGTGTTGGATATACAGGAACCAACAGAGACAGGAACGATCACCAAATCCCTGCAGGGAGATATTTCGCTTCATCATGTTTCTGTTTTGTATGGACAGAAACCGGTATTAAAGGATGTCAGTTTAGAGATTGAACGCGGATCGGATACAGCCATCATCGGTCCCACAGCGGCAGGAAAAACACAATTGCTTTATCTGTTGACGGGGCTGACAAAACAAAATGAAGGAACCATTCAATTTGATGGCCACGACATTCAGGACTATGTGAAAGAAGACTTTTATCGTCAGGTTGCTTTTGTTTTGCAGGATAGTATCATATTCAATATGACTATCCGGGAAAATATTGCATTCAGTAATCTGGTGACTGATGAATCGCTCGAAAAAGCAATCGCAACAGCAGAATTGAGAGAATTTATTCACTCATTGCCGGAAGGACTGAATAGTATTTTATCCGAGAGAGGAAGCAATCTTTCAGGTGGACAAAAGCAGCGTATTATGCTGGCAAGGGCACTGGCCATAAATCCGAAAATACTTTTGCTGGATGATTTTACAGCCCGGGTGGACAGCGGTACTGAAAAGAAGATATTATATAATGTAAGAAGAAACTATCCCGGGATCACGCTGATTTCGGTTACGCAAAAAATTGCTTCTATCGAAAATTATGACAAGGTCATTTTACTGATGGAAGGCGAGGTTGTAGCGACGGGCACACATCCTGTACTCATGGCGACAAGTCCGGAATACGTTCAGATTTATAACTCCCAACAAAGTACCAATGAACTACAACCTCAATGATCTTTCGGCGCAACAGCAGAGGGCATCAACACTGAGTATATTGGGCAAACTTCTTCTGCTGATAAAGGATGAGAGGAGAAATCTGATATTCGCCCTTTTGGCCATCCTTACAAATTCTGCCATGAACCTGTTGAATCCTTACATCATCGGGCGTACCATCGATAAATATATTGTTCACAAAGATTATCATGGGGTTCTGGTAAATACCGGTTTGTTAATAGTGATGGCGCTGATCGCATTCGGGGCGAGTTCTACGCAAACCCGAATGATGGGCGGTGTTGGACAACGAATGCTGTTTAAACTTCGCAATGCCGTTTTTAATAAACTACAGGAATTGCCCGTCGCATTTTTTAATCAGAACAAAGCCGGTGATCTGATATCCAGGATAAACAATGACACTGATAAAATAAATCAGTTCTTTTCACAGTCACTGATGCAGTTTATCGGAACTCTGATGACCATGATCGGTGCAGGCATATTCCTGCTGGCTATCAATTTCAGGTTGGGGATCGCAACGCTCATGCCCGGACTGATGATATTAATTTTTACAAAGGCTACGACGAAATGGGTAAAGAAAAAAAACGCTGAAAGCATGAGAACGACTGGCGGCCTGAGCTCTGAGATTCAGGAAAGCCTGAATAATTTTAAAGTGATCATCGCCTTTAACCGCAGAGATTATTTCAGGAAACGATTTGAAGAAGTCAACGAAAAAAATTATGTCGCCGCAAAAGCGGCCGGTATTTCAAACAGTGCCTTTATACCGGTTTACGGATTTTTTGCAAGCACAGGGCAGCTGATCGTACTGACGGTTGGTATTTATCTTATTTCAACGGGACGTTTTTCAATCGGATTACTGGTTAGCTATTTGTCTTATTCCACGAACTTTTATAATCCCCTGCGACAACTGGCTGCCTTGTGGACAAACTTCCAGGTAGCCATGGCGGGATCCGACAGAATATCCCATATTTTAAACCTCGAGACAAACCTGCCGGTTTTGCGAAATGATCAAAAGGAAAAATCAGACGCAGTTCTTGAATTCAGAAATGTGCATTTCGGTTATGAAGGAGGGGTTGAGATTTTGCACAATATAAATTTCGCTCTTGAGCCCGGTAAAACCTATGCGTTGGTTGGTCCTACCGGAGGAGGCAAAACAACCACTGCCTCACTGCTGGCAAGATTGTATGATCCGGTGAGTGGAATCGTAATGCTGAATGGCAGAGACATCAGGGCCTATGAACCGGAAGAACGTACAAGGAAGATTGGATTTATTCTGCAGGAGCCTTTTTTGTTTACAGGAACCGTACGGGATAATATTTTATATGGCAACGAAACACTCATAAACTATTCAAATGCCCGGCTGGAAGAAGTTATAAGAAATGCAAATCTGCAAAGATTACTGGATATATTCGAAGACGGTCTGGATACCAAAGTAAGTTCGGGTGGCGAAAGTATCAGTCTGGGGCAAAAACAGCTGATTGCTTTTATGCGTGCGGTGTTAAGAAATCCCGACCTGATTATCCTGGACGAGGCAACAGCCAATATTGATACAATGACAGAAAAAATACTGGAGGACATTCTGAATAAATTACCTGAGCAAACAACGCGGGTCATCATCGCCCATCGCTTAAATACCATTCAGAACGCGGATGAGATCTTTTTTGTAAATGCCGGGGAACTGATACGTGCGGGTTCTTTTGATCATGCTGTGAAAATGCTGCTACAGGAAAAGCGCGCGAGCTAAACTGCCAGTTAGTAAATAGGTCGTTAAAAACGGATGAGTGGAACGAAATGATTTTCAACTGATTAATTTACGATTTGAACTGGCAATCCGGAGCAGGCCTACCAGTTACAAAATATTCATTTCGCCGGTTCTAAAAATTACTATATTTTCATAAGACTTCAGGATCTCCACCAGAATATCGTGCCAGTGAAATTATTCCTGAGCCTTGTACCCTGCACGAACCGAGTTTCCTTTTGAGAATATATTGTTTTCATTTTCTTTAACCCTGATCCATGCATCCGAATATTATCCGGGCAGGCGCGCTGGCCCTGTCTCTATCTCTTATTTCAATCCTTTCATGGGAATTTTATCTGCGGCATAAGGGAAATAAACTGACCTATGACGATAATGAAGCTCTATGGGCCGATAAAAGGGCCAGGGTGTATGATCCGGCTGATAAAACAACCGTTTTCATAGGTTCTTCAAGGATCAAATACGATTTGGATATAGCAACCTGGCGCGCGATCACGGGAAGGGACGCCATCCAATTGTCCAATGTGGGTAGCAGTCCCAGGGCTGTATTGACAGATCTGGCAAATGATCCGGATTTTAAGGGGAATGTGGTGGTGGATGTTACGGAAGGAACCTTTTTTTCAGAATTTGCATTTTACGACGGCAGTACAAATAAAAAGATTGCATACTATCATCATCGAACGCCGACACAGCGTTTCAGTTTCCAGGTAAATCATGCGCTGGAAGCACAATTTGTTTTCCTCGATCAGGACTATTTCTCTATTAACGGAATGCTTGATAATATTCCCATTCCACCCAGAGCAGGCGTTTTTCCCGGTCTTCATTTCCCGATGGGTTTTACACTGGTAAACTATGACAGACAAAACATCATGACCCAGGATTTTGTTTCCGACACGAATCAGCATAATGCGGTTAGGGGAATTTGGGCCTACGGTCTAAGCCAGCCATTTGTCCCCCTGTCCGCCGAAAAAACGGATGCCATATTCAATTCTGTAAAAAGAGATGTTGACAAAATAAAGGCGAGGGGAGGACAGGTTTTTTTTGTTCGCACACCTTCGACCGGACCTTACTTAGAGGCGGAATTGAAAGGATTTCCGAGGACTGCTTATTGGGATCGTTTGTTGACGTTCACTGGCTGCAAAGGAATTTATTTTACAGACTATCCTGAAACAGCACATTTGACATGTCCGGAATGGTCTCATCTCATACCATCGGATGCGGTTATTTACACAAAGGCATTTATTCAGGAAATGCGGGAAAAAGATTGGCCATCAAAAATTATTTCTGTTACCCAATAGTCTTATGCACACATCACCATTCATAAAAGCCGGATTACTTGCGCTCGTCATTGCCATTATTGCAGCTTCATTATGGGAGATCTATCTGCGTCGCGCCGGGGTAGATACCTCTTATGATGACAACCGGGCTTTGTGGGCTTACACCAGGGGAAAAGTTTATGAGCCGAAAGATAAGTCCACCGTTTTCATCGGTTCTTCCCGGATTAAATTTGATCTCGATATTCCTACCTGGCAACAGATAACCGGCGATCATGCTGTACAGCTGGCGTGCGTTGGCAGTAGCCCCGCACCTGTTCTGCGCGATCTTGCAAACGATCCAAATTTCAAGGGCAAATTAATCATCGACGTAACAGAGGAGATATTTCTTTCCACCTCATCTTTTGATGACGAAGGACCAGCAAAGCGGGTTGAATATTTTCATAAAATTACGCCAACGCAAAGGGCCAGTTTTCAGGTTGACCGGGTTCTTGAGTCCATGTTTTCTTTCCTTGACCAGGATAATTATTCTTTTAGCGCAATGCTGCCTCATTTGCACTTACCTCAAAGGGCCGGCGTTTTTCCCGATGTCATGTTCCCGATGGAATTTGACAGAACAAGCCTGGACAGGCAATCTTATATGACTCCGAAGTTTCTTGCCGATACCAGTCTGCAAAACAAGGTAAAAGGCATTTGGGCTTTTTTTGAAAAAATGAATCCTGAGCCTCCTGCCACCGGTAAGAAACTGGATTCGGTGATACAATTAATCAAAACAGACGTGGACAAGATTCAAAAAAGAGGCGGAGAAGTATTATTTGTCCGCACACCCAGCAGCGGCCAGGTTTGGATTGACGAACAGAAATTTTATCCAAGAGCGTCCTATTGGGATAAATTATTAGCGGCGACAGGGTGCCAGGGGATATATTACAAAGACTATCCCGCGATTGCACAATTTGAATGTCCCGAATCATCCCACCTGAGTCCGGAGCAGGCGCTTGTATTCACGAAGAATTTCATCAAAATTCTGAAAGAAGATAAAGGATGGACATTTAACCATTAAAAGAATAAACTCAAATGTTTTTTAACCCATAATATCCCGACAATGCTTTTTAATTCATACACATTCCTGGTTTTTTTCGCCGTCGTTTTGATTTTGCATAATCTTCCTTTTTCCTGGAAGACAAAAAAAATCAACCTCCTGCTGGCGAGTTATGTTTTCTACGCCGCCTGGAATCCACCGTTTATTCTTTTGCTCTGGCTCTCCACGCTGGTAGATTTTTTCGTGGGCAGGGCATTGTATACACAGGAAAATAAACACAAGAAAAAATTATTGCTGGTGATCAGCCTGATTGGAAATCTGGGTATGCTGTGTTATTTTAAATACGGCGGCTTTATTTTAGAAAACTTTACCCATCTTATTAATTCAATCGGAGCAAACTTTCATCCGGCAAAGCCAAATATTATATTACCAGCCGGTATCTCTTTTTATACTTTCACCACACTATGCTATACAATCGACATGTATAGAAAGGAAAGTAAACCTGTCGCCTCACTACTGGATTTTTCTTTGTTTGTTACATTTTTCCCTCACCTGGTCGCCGGTCCGATTGTTCGTCCGCCACAATTGGTTCCGCAATTTCTTACACCACGTAAAGCAAACAGTCAGCAATTGATGCAGGGTCTTTTTTTGCTGTCGCTGGGACTTTTTATGAAAGTTTTTCTGGCCGATGGAATGTTGTCCGGTCCGGCGAACACAGTGTTTGGCGCAACGGATCCATTGAAAACGATCGATGCCTGGATGGGAGTGCTGGCTTTTTCAGGACAAATATTTTTTGACTTTGCCGGTTATTCGTCCTGCGCCATCGGTGCGGCTCTATGTCTTGGATTTACTTTACCACAGAATTTCCTGTTTCCCTATGCTGCAGTCGGATTCACCGATTTCTGGCGGAGATGGCATATTACATTGTCGTCCTGGCTAAGGGATTATTTATACATACCACTGGGTGGAAACAGATTAGGAAAACTCAGAACGTACTTCAACCTGATGGTTACCATGTTACTCGGGGGACTCTGGCATGGCGCCAGTTGGACTTTTGTTGTATGGGGCGCCCTGCATGGATCTTATTTATGGGTTGAAAAAGCTTTTCGCGATGCAAGAAACAAATCGAGGGGTATACCGATGTTTGTGACTTCGGAAGAAAAGCTGGTGAAAGCATCTTTTGGGCCTTCTTTAAAAAAACCTGTTGAGGGATCCTTTCCACCTGAAACCAATCATCCGAAAAATCTTACCAGTTTTTTACTGGCTCTCTGTACCTTTTTCCTGGTAAATGTAACCTGGGTGTTTTTCAGGTCGCCGGACTTTAGTTCTGCCTGGAGGATATTACGTTCCATGTTCATCAATTTCCCCAAGGGAACTGCGGTATTAAGCTATCTGGACATTTCTAAGGTAGCCATCATCACGGTCGTATTAGTAATCTCTCATTGGTTGATGAGAAATACAATGGTGTTAAAGGTTGCAGGTAAAATGCCCTGGTGGCTTTTGGGGATTACCTGGTCCATCATGATTCTGTTGATCATGTTGAGTCAGAATGCAACCAGTTCATTTATTTATTTCCAGTTCTGATTTTCAATAGCGTTGACCGTTGACACTTGACCGTTGACATGCGTTGCAAGCTAAGATTTCAGCTTTCATCAGTAAAAAAGGAAGACCTGAAAGAATTACTCTTTCAGGTCCGGGATAAGGGTAATGGTTTGGATTAAAATTTAGGCTGAGGGGAGGGGTTAAAACCTGTAACCAACATATACTTGAACGAGGTTATTCTTGAAATCGAGATCACTGGTTGATGGTATAAAGGATGGTGGTGTTTGCGAACTATTATTATCTGGTAGTTTATAGAGATTGGTGATGCTGAAATTGTACCTCGCTCCGACGATGATTCCCATAAACGGCCGGACTTCCAGCCCGCCACTAAATCCAAAGTCAATCCGGTTGTAGTAATCCAGTGCCGCGTCTGCCTGTGCATATCCGGTAGATGCTTTATTGCTGTCTGATTTTGCACTCAGGAGATATCCAATCTGAGTGCCGATTTGTATTTGAACAAAATGAGTAATATTAATGGCCATCAGCTGTGCCAGCATAATATAATCCAGATAATTCTTTCCTGTTGTAGTTCCGGTTGCAAAATTATATGCCTGGTGAGAGTAAAGAAGTTCGGTTCTGGAACCCAGTATAGAATTAGAACTCGGATCCAGGAATAAGCCAACCTGATAACCGGTTTCACTACTGTTACTGATAGAAGATGCGCTTGTAATATTCGTAAAGTTCAAACCTGCTTTTATACCCAGACCCAGACTATGGTGAGGCTTTTGCTCTGTCTTTTGTTTTGCGGCATTGGTGGTGACAGAATCCTGCTGACAAAAAACAAAGGCGGGAAACAGTATCAGTAAAAAGCAATAAATCTGTTTCATACAAAATTTCTTAAAAGATATATAAACCAAACTATCCGCACAATAGAACAAAAGTTACATTCCCCTGTAAATACTCCAAATACAGATGTTATTACTTTCCGGTTCTAATTCTTTTTAAAAGCCTTGTTGATGGCCTCCGTTCTGTTTTGAACATGAAGTTTTTCATATATCCGGTGGATATGCTGGCGAACAGTACTCGTTGAAATGCCAAGCTGCTCGGCGATTTCTTTGTATAACAATCCCTGTGAAAGAAGATGCAGTGTTTCGTTTTCCCGAACGGACAGGATTTTGGTATCGGCAGATGCTTCGGATTTTGTTTTTTCCTGAAAATTATTGACCAGCTTACGCGCAATGTTTGCGCTCATGGGTGATCCGCCATTATGCAACTCTTTTAATGCCTCGACAATATGATTCAAACCGGTATTTTTTAAAAGATAACCGGATGCACCGGCCTTCAAAGCCTCAAAAACTTTCTCGTCATTTTCATATACAGTAAACATCATAAACTGGGTAGGGATATTTGATTTCTTAGAAATACGAACGCAGTCAATACCACTCATACCCGGCAGGTTGATATCCATGATAACAATATCGGGCCTCAGTAGGGGAATATCTACAGATGCTTCTTCACCCGTCTTATAAGTATCCAATACTTTGAATTCAGGATCTAATGCCAGGAAGTTTGTTAGTCCCTCCCTCACTTCATCGAGGTCTTCTACTATGGCCAGCGTGATGGGCATTGAATGATTGAAATTAGGTTTGTTATGGGCATCAGGCAATAGAATGAAAGTTATATCTGAAGGGGCGCCGTTAAAATGATC
>DASXKM010000335.1:0-3567 GCA_036496825.1 Puia sp.
AACCGGGTTATTAGTGGCAGCTTTCAGTTTACCCTTACGAATCCCGCAGATAATTCTACAGAAACCGTTGCGAAAGGTGTTTTTGATTACATATCCTATACTTCAGGAACACTAGGTGTCACTCCACCACCCGGATCCCCGAAGGACACCGTGGAAATGTTGGTTGATGGTAATAAATTCTTTGCTTCCGATGTGATAAATTCTGACTCAGCAGGTCAGCTTCTGATAGCAGGATTTTCCGGAACACAGGATGTTGGACTATATTTCCCCAGTAATATAACCCCGGGAACGTATAATCTGGATTTTGCCGCGGGAGTATATATAGGTGTTTATAACCCCGATCCTTCCACATCGCTGCTTTCACAAACAGGGGGTACAATCACAATTATATCCAACAACACAAGCTCCAGACGAATCTCCGGCACTTTTAGCTTTGTAGCCACACCAGTTAGTAACGGTCCGACCGTTAACCTGACCCAGGGCTATTTTGCGGCTAATTATTGATAAATCGGCTTACTTATTATTGGCAATCAGGCCGGAATTCTTTAGCTTTGCCCTCCCTTTAAAAGAAGTTCCGCCCGTGGTGGAATGAGTTTAAGGAGAATTCCCTGATTATCAGGGGCTACGAGTTAAAAATAATACAATGAAACGCACATTCCAGCCACATACCCGTCGTCGCAAAACAGTTCATGGATTTCGTAAACGTATGCAAACTGCCAACGGACGTAAGGTACTTGCAAGTCGCAGAGCCAAGGGACGCGCGAAGCTGTCTGTTTCGGATGAGTTTGGTGGGAAGTAGTCTGAGGCTGAACCCGTAACGCTCACGACCCGTCAGCCAACGAAAAAGACTTTCGAAATAATAAGATTATAGCCCCCTGTTGGGGCTTTTTATTTTTAACTCGTCCATTGAGCATTCGCAAACCATATTCCCTGGGTAAATCCGAACGACTAAAGAGTCGTAAACAGATTGATCATCTTTTCGAAAAAGGGAAAAAAATCACCCTTTTTCCATTTCGCATCCTGTTTCTTTTAGAAAAGTCGGGAGGAATCGTCAAAGCAGGATTTACTGTAAGCTCAAAAAATTTTCCCCGGGCGGTCGATAGAAACCGGATCAAACGTTTGACCAGGGAAGCCTACCGCCTTCAGAAAAAAGAAATGGAAGAAGCGGTTGTAAAGAACGATTACAGTCTTCATTTGTTCTTTATTTATACCGGAAGGGAAATACCCGTGGATGAAGAAATTTCGGTATCGTTGAGAAAACTACTGGATAAACTGCTGAAGATTTTAAATGAAAAAGATCCTGCAAATACTTAGTTATCCATTGATTTTTCTGATCAGGATTTATCAGATGGCTATCTCTCCCTGGCTCGGACCGAAATGCAGGTTTACACCTACCTGCTCGGCATATGCTATTGAAGCATTTCAAAAATATGGTTTATTTCGTGGAGGCTGGATGGCCATAAGGCGTATCTCCAGCTGTCATCCATGGGGCCGCCATGGGCATGATCCGGTTAAGTAATTAGAAACCGTAACCCGGCAACCGCCTCCCATCACTTCTTCGTCGGGTGAATCGTATAAACCGAATCATCATCATCTTCAGTCTTCCCGTTTCCCTTTTCATCTCCCCGTTCATATTTGTATTTACTCATCTCCGTTAGTTTGGCAATAATTTCCTTTTCTTCGGACAGACTGTAAAATTTATAAATTTCGGGGACCGATGAAGCGTCAAAGGCTGATGGAATGGGTTGATAGGGCCCAAATATTTTAGCGTTTGTAAAATTGGAAATTTTAACAACCTGCCCCGGTGGAATAAAATAGTTTTTTGCAGCAGCAGAAATATTCTCACCTTTTATCAGTTTATTCAAACTATCCAATTGTAATTGCAGTTCCTGCTGTGTAATTCTTGTATGTCTTGACTCACCGGTATGTTGCATACTGCCTACAACCGTATCATTTTTGAGATTGGCCAGAAATAATCCGTCTTCTTTCACCTCCAGCGTGTATTTTCCTTTGGGACCCGTGATATTCAGAACCACCGGATCTCCGCTGTTAAAATTCAATTCCTGCTCAATCTGTGTAGTTCCATCCTCAACTGTGATATTTTTTTGTGATTGATCCACCTGGATTTTGCTATCTGCATAAAGCAAAACTTTTTTTTGATGCGAGGAACAGGCACCCAGAAAAAGCAGGGCGGAAAGGAGTAACCCGGATGATTTTTTCATATGCATTTTTTTAATATGAAGATCCCGTTTGCCCATCCACCCGGTGGTAAAATGAAAGCTAAACGGGATCTGATATTATATCAAAACCTACAGGATATCCTATAGGGAGGCTTCATATCTTTTATTTACTTCTTTCCAATTTATAACATTCCAGAAAGCTCCCAGGTATTCAGGGCGACGATTTTGATATTTTAAATAGTAAGCATGTTCCCAAACATCCACACCCAGTATTGGAGTTCCTTTCACTTCGGCAACATCCATTAAAGGGTTATCCTGGTTGGGTGTTGATGAAATTAATAATTTGCCATCCTGTTCCACAAGCCAGGCCCATCCGCTACCAAAGCGGCTCGTGGCGGCCAAAGTAAATTTTTCTTTAAAAGCATCAAAAGAACCAAAATCCGCATCTATAGACTCCGCCAGTTTTCCGGTTGGTTTTCCACCGGCATTCGGTGCCATGATTTCCCAGAAAAAACTATGGTTCCAATGTCCGCCACCATTGTTACGAATGGCGGGCGGCAGTGTACCGGCAATGCTAACCAGTTGCTCCAGCGATTTATTTTCATTTGGCGTACCCGACACTGCTTTGTTCAGATTGTCGACATATGCCTGGTGGTGCTTATCGTGATGTATCTGCATCGTCATTGCGTCGATATGCGGTTCAAGGGCCGCCGGCGCATAAGGAAGTGCAGGTAAAGTAAATGCCATGGTTTTTATTTTTTTTAATGAAAAGAATTCTATTCTAAAAGAAGGTTTACAAAATTACTGATCAAAGATTGATATGTCAAAACAAATGCCAGGGGAATTTCATCTCCTCGCTTTGAAAAAATCCTTCATCAGATCCGCGCATTCTTCACTGAGTACAGCATCTATCACGATGGTTTTCGGATGAAAGGGTCTTGGTGCAATGCCGATTTGTTCTAGCGACGGACAGGGTTCAACATATTTCCGGTACCCGTTTTTTATATCGGACGCTCCGTAAACAACTTTCGAAATTTTGCTCCAGTATAAGGCGCCGGCGCACATCAGACAAGGTTCAATCGTTATATAGATCGTTGCTTCCGGTAAATATTTTGATCCAAGAAAATTAAATGCCGATGTCAGCGCAATGATTTCCGCATGAGCGGTGGGGTCATTTAATCTTTCCACCTGGTTGTGACCTCTGGAAATTATTTTTTCATTCATGGTAACAATAGCACCCACAGGAACTTCGCCTTCATCATAGGCTTTTTTAGCCTCCTTCAGTGCCTGTAACATGAAATATTCGTCGGTCATAATTTGGTAGACGGTTTAATTGCCATAAATGCTGATTAGTTTTAATAATACACCATTCGTCCACCCAAATCCG
>DASXKM010000336.1:0-15473 GCA_036496825.1 Puia sp.
TCCATTCTCTTTTAACCGGGAATCAATTCTTACCCGTTCATTTTTGATCAGATCCAGGTCATAGGCTTCTCCGGTTTTAAGCAGGGTTTCTTTTTTGAATTTTTGTATTTCCCCGCTGATCGTATTTGAATCCTCCGGGAATGTCACATTCCTTATCGTGTATTGATAACCGGTAGTGACCGTATAGATGTCCTGTATTTTTAATTTTCGGGTGATTGTATCGAGTTTCACCGAATCCTTAAAATAACCGATGTTCTCTAAACGGTTTTGGAGTATAAGGCGGTTCTTTTCAAATGCGCTCATCGAGCCAAGGACAGGAGGTTCTCCTACTTTGTTCTTTAACCAGTAACTCAGGCCCTTCCGCTTCGGTTCGGCCGCCATGTTATAGATTAATAACTTAAACGGAATCCCCAGAAATTTTCCGTTGGGCGTTGGACGAAGAAGTTCCTCCAGTTGCGTTTTGATCCGGGATTCTTTTCTGCCTGAAATTTTTTCAGGAGAATGTATATGGATTACCGGTCCCTTGTATAAATACTGTCCCTCCTTCAGACCTTTGGTTTGACTGCAGGACACCAGGATAATGGCAACGCAACAAACATAAATCCATCTTGCTGGTTTCATTATGGTTGGTTGGGATTTGTTTTTGCCGGTTGTTCCTTTTGGCTGGTATCGCTTTTTTCCCCTGACGAATTCTTTTTCTGAAACAACTCGCTGAATGTATCAAAGTCCAGCGTAATGATAAAACTCACGCCTGTTTCCACCACCTGCCCTTCAACCACCGTGTTGTATTGATTCACACTATATACTCTGATGATATATTTGCCATCCGGCGTGAGCGTATAATCGATCTTTACATTTCCTGCAATATTGGAAGCGTTGGGACCCTGGCTGGCACCTGCCAGCAGGAAATCACTTCCGACACTCACTTTCACGCGATCACCGAATAAACTCTTGGATACACCCACCTGGAGTGCGGTTTGGTTTACAGCCTCGCCGGAAGTATTAAAGCTCTGACTGGAATTTACGTTCATCGTCAGATCTACACGCTTGCCGAAACCACCAGCCAGTTCGTTCAGTTGGGAGGTAAGCAGATTGCTGGCGCTTTGACTCGCCATCAGCGCGGCACTGGAATTACCGCCACTGGTGCTTTCAAACGGATTCTCTGAAATGAAAGTGTTGAATAGCAACAAGGCGAAAACCTGCTTATTCAGTTCTGAGGTATTACTGTTCAGTTCGGCTAACTTACTGTCTACGTTTTGCCAGAGTGCCGCTTCATTCGGAGGCAAAGTAATTGTGAATGAAATTTGTGGTTTTAAGAGAAGACCCTGCATTTTCAGGTTTACCGTGAAGGGAAGTTTCTGGTTGAATTTGTTGATCTCTTCCTGGCTCATGCCGGACATCTGGTTTCCAACCAGGGAGATCGGTGCCGTCGTGCACAGATAGGTGGCGGTAATATCGATGGTGGCTCCGTTAGGGTCTCCTGTCCATGTGATGGTACTGCCCCTTTGTAAATTGAATTTTCTTTTGAGCAGTTTCATGGATAAATTATACGCACCGTCATCCAGCACATAATTTCCGGTAAGCGATAATTTCCCGTTTTTATTCATGGCACCCGAAAGAGAAGCACGTCCTCTCACGGATAGTGCATCCCCGGTTCTTTCGTTGATGATCAGGTTAAACCGGGCGCTGCTGTCTGTCTCAATATTCGCCAGCGCATTGATACCCAGGAATCCTGCATTGCGGGTCAGTGAGTCTAAATAAGTCCTGATCCTGGCCGTATCAATCGGATGTTCTTTGTCAGCAAATAAAACTACGCCCTGTCTGCTGACCACTTCGGGATCGCTGTTTGGCAGTATCAGCGAGAAATCGGTTTGTTTGTTTACATGCAGATTACCGGTTACTACGGGTGCATCTGCTTCTCCCTTTATTTTCAGCCCGATATCCATATTGAGTTTGCCATAGAAAATCCGGTTGGTTTCTATGGGCGTATTGACCAGTATGAAATCATCTGCCAAAAATGCGAGATCGAAACGGTATTGCTTGTAATTCTTTGTATAAAGATGACCATCCAGAACAGCTTTATGCCCGGCAGAATCCAGGAATGTGAATTTATTCAAACTAATTCCCTCCTGGTTGAATACTATGCTGTCGTTGAACAGTCTCAGTCTTTCACCGGTAAGAAGAGGTGTAACAAAGGCGCTGTCAAAAAGAAGATTCCCATCCAGAACAGGTTGATCAAATGATCCCGTAGCATGCAGATTCCCCCTGAGCGATCCCCGGATATTCCTAATCTGTCCTGAAGAAAATGGCTTAACCATCGAAAGATCCAGTTTGCCGATGTCCAGCTGCATGTCCATGTTCTTCTCCTTCGTATTATACATCCCGCTGAGTCGCGCATCATTTTCTTTTCCTTCAAAGGAAAGATTTGTGGTGAATATATTCGGTTGCTGGTTGTCGATAAGGATAGAAAGATTTCCAAGCGTATCCTTATTATAGGCGAGGTGATCGATCTTCAGGTTTGAAGTAAAAGATGGATTGGACAGAATATCCCTCAGCTCGGTTTGACCATTCAGTTCGCCATCCAGTAAAAGCGAATCCTGTCGCGCAATTGAAGTCAGTGTTTTTATCCTGAAATGATTAAATGAAATATCAAGGGGTGAATGCGGAGAAGAGGAAGGGCTGTTGATCAACAGGGATTGATTTGCATGTTCGATCAGCAGATGACTGACAAACAAACCGGATGAATCATATTGAATAAAATTATCTCCGGAAACATTCCAGGGCTCATAGTTCATGAGCAGACTGTCCGGCAGGAGAGACAGCTTCCAGCCACCAGGCATGTCCGTTAGCAAACTGCTCAGGCGAAAGCGTTCCTTATTCTTCGCATCATCCATATGAATCCTGTTGCGGAACTGATTGTTTGCCAGCTGGCCAAAAATGTCCGACCGGTATAAGTCCATGCCAGCCCAATTTGCAGACCCGAGTTGTATGGCATAATTCAATGCGTTGTCCTTCGTCCCTGCCGTCGCCGAAAGCTGATCAATAAACTGGTTCTTATAGTGAATGGAGGGCGCCAGCAGAGAAAGATGAAAATCATTTTCGACACTGATCAATTCCATTTTCAAATGCATGGTATCTGAACCAATCAGCGTTGGATCATAGGCGAGCAAATGGGGTGAAGGTCTGAGGGAGAGATGCATTTGCCAGTTTTGCGGGCTGATCTTTTCCGCTATGAATCCCGGGATTTTGTAGTAGTGATTGATCGTCTGTTTCAGCGCCTGAGGTATTTCCCTTATCTTATACATTCCGGTCCAGTTCAGATCAGCCATTTCTGAATGCAGGATCAGAGAATGTAGAGAATCGTTATCAGAAGCTTCCAGATAAATGGAATCGGTTGACAGTTGCTGATTCCGGTAACTCATTTCAAGCCCGGCGAGCCAAAGTTTTCCTTCAGGAGCGTCGGGATCCGTATTGGCAAGATCTGCATTCAGGTTGAAAGACATCGCCAGGCTGTCCTTCATCAGATGCAATGCCTGAAGATTTATGGTATCCATTTTCATGTCCAGCAGGAGAGAGGGAAATTGCTCCACCCATTTCCCCTTCGCGTCCAATTGCCCTTTTAAATTTGGATCGTTAAATGCGGAATTGATATGGTACATGCCATCCTGCATGGAAATATTCATCGAAACATTCCTGTAATCATAGCCTTTTACCCTGGCAGAAGGAATTTGGAAATGGGCGACCGTCTGCATGCGTTTAAAATCAAATCCAATTCCCTTCACCGTTGCATGCAGGTCCACTGTGCCCAACAAGCTGTCCTGATATAATAATTTTCCAAGATCGAATCCCGAAAGATCCGCGTTGAGATCATATTCTTTATCCGGTATATTTAACTGGCCATGCACTGCTGCATTTCCAAATCCAGAGCTGAGTGCCATATCCAAATTGAATTGTTCCAGGCGTCCATCAAAACGACCATGGACCGAAAGAAAGTCCGGAATGCGAATATTCTTTGGAATTGTATTTTCAGGCAGGAAGCTATTTAAATCATCGTTTGAAGTGGAAAGGTTTTTTATTAAAATATGGTAGACCGCTTTTTTTGCATTGGGCAATCCCTGAATACGACCCGAAATTTCCAATTCGCTATGCAGCAATCCTGCGAGTTCAAAATCCGGTATATTAAGATTGTTCAGTTTGCCATTCATTCTGCCATTGATCCTTATCCGTGCATTTTGCTGCTCGTGAAACCTGGATCTTAAAGCAGGAAAAAAGAGAAGAATATCCTTCACGCCAATATCAGAATGGTCAAATACGAGGTCAGCGGATAAATCTCCGGGCTTTTCAGAAAGACTGCTGACAGATGCATATTTAATGATTGTGTTGCTTTTCAGATTCGTATGGTTAGTCAGCAGAATCAAATTATTCAGGCCTGCCTGTTGATCACTATAATAAAATCCGGTGGAAAGCTTTTTCAATTCAAATCCGCTTTTTTCGGAGAAAGAAAGCATCTTGATTTCGCCTTTGTAATTTTCCGGAGAAAGACTGAGATCCTTGGCAGATGTATTCAGATTCCGGATATTCAAATGGGCATAGTCGATCGCATCTGATACCGGCTTCTTCCCGTTATCATCAAGACTAAACGCATCATTCACCAGATTTAAATTGGAGAGATTTACTGTCCATGCAGGTTGAGATCCCGGTTTTTCAGTATTTTCTTTAAGATCATGTTTTTGCATTTCGGAGTTTCCATGGACCAGCTGAACGTTTGATTGAACCAGGTCCAGAGAGGTAAGATCAAATTGCATTTTGTTCAGGTCAATGGAACCTGCCACAATCGAAATCAGGCCAATATCGAGTTTGGTCTTTGAGTTATTTACATCGTCTGAGAAAGTTATCAATGTAGAATCGAGACAAATTTTTCCCAATTGAAGACGGACGGCCTGATGGTTAATTGTTGAAGGTTGACGGTTGACGGTTGACGGTTGAAGGTCTTCTTCTTTTTGCAGGATTAGTGTTGGCTTGTATTGCCTCAGAGAGCCGTTCAATCCACTGACGGAAAAATCGGGTACTGCAAAAATGAGCTGATCAGGATCAAAGGTCTTGATCGTTGCCTGGAGATCTGAAAGAAATACGGTCGCATCGTTTCCGGTGGCGTTATCCTTATAATGCGCACGCATATTCATCATATGAAGCTTTCCCAATTCAAATGTCCACTGACTATTTTCTTCCGCGGTATTTTCAGGACTGACATTCTTCGAAGCCAATGCGCTGACAATAAAAGCATAATTAAAACCGGAATCGGGGAGTAGCCTTTCAATATTAACGGTCCAACGATCCAGTGTAATATCATTCACCACCAGTTTGCGGTGGAATAGCCCCCAGAGGTTTACACCGAGGTTTAAATTTCCGGCATATAACAAAGTATCCCGATGCTGATCTTCCAGGTAAATATTTTTCAGCACAATACTTTTGGGAAAATCAACCGAGAGTTCACCGATGATAACTTTTGTATGCAGTTTTGATTCCAGATAAGCCTGGATTTTCTTTCGTCCGAAATTTTGTACAAATGAAGTCTGTAAAAGAACCAGCACCATGACAACAAGTAACAGGAGAATGATGATCACCCTGAAGGTGATCCTAAAGCTGCGCCGGACTATCCGTTTGAACCTGGAAGATGGTGTTTTGGCCATATTTCGAATTCATTGTTGAGCGGGGACAGGCCAAAGAATTCTTCATTTGGGCCTGCCTGTTTAGTCCTAAAAGGCGGGGATAAATGACAACGTAAAATGAACCCGAAGCTATTGATTTTATCGCCGTTATACGAAACTATCATAACGTCTTTCTGCTAAGATATTTTCCACAGGACTACGGGAGTATTTGAAAACATGATATTTGATATAATCAGGTAGTAGTGTAAATTTAATTGACGGCCCAACTGATTTTGCAGGCAATTTGAACATCGTATGCAGAAATTGAAATTTCTTTTTTTCGCGACAGTTTTTATAACAATTCATCATAGACCCGGATTTATTAGACGAGGAAGATTTGTGATTTGGCTACGAGACAAAATGGTCACAGATAATGATCCTTTATGAAATGGATATGATGTTGCTCGTGACCTGCAATATGATATACCAAAGCCCTGGGGGTGGCGTTATTAAAAGTTCCTGTTCCATGTCCCAACCGGTCGAGAGAATCTTCCGGCAAATATCTGAAGAGGGCAATCGTCGAGAGCCGCACAGCTTCATATTCATCAAAAATACTCTCCAGGCTTCTTTCATCGGCCTTTGAGAAAACTGCATATGCGTCCTGATCAAAACCGATCAGGTTATTTTTTTCATTGCGTGCAAACCTCAAAGCGCGGTAGGAAAATATTCTTTCGTCATCGATGATATGAACCAATATTTCTTTGATGCTCCACTTCCCGGGCCGGTAGCGATGGTAAAGAAGCTGTTCCGGCAAAGAATAAATAAACGTTTTGTTTTCCAGGAAATTGGTCCAAAGGTGCTCTAACACTTTACCGTCATCCGGTAGCCATTTCATATACATCTCTGCATAGTCCGGGTAATCACCTTTTTTTGCTTTGTTTATGGTTCGCATCATATGGTGCGTAGTTGAAGTTAAACCTCAGGAATTTGAATCACGAACTCTGTAAACTCTCCTTCCCTGGTTTCAACTATTATCCTTCCTCCATGTGATTTGATGATATCATAACTCAGACTTAATCCCAATCCGGTTCCCTGTCCGGCGGGCTTGGTGGTGAAGAAGGGCTGGAAAATTTTATTCAAAACTTTCTGCGGGATTCCATTGCCGTTATCTCTTACGCGAATCTCAATTTCACTATCGGTCTTTTTTGTGCTCACAGAAATAACCGGTTCAAAGTTGTTCGGTTGCTGTTTCTTTTTTTCCAGCAAAGCGAAGAATGCATTATTATACAGGTTGAGAAGCACCCTTCCGAAATCCTGCGGAACGACATTTATTTTCCCCATGCGCGGATCAAAATCAGATTTCCTTATAATATCCAGAGAATTGTCTTTCGCACGAAGGCCGTAATAGGAGAGGCGTAAGTATTCGGCCGCGAGTGCATTGAGATCGGTTGGTTCTTTCTGCCCCGTGCTGATCTGCGAATGTTGAAGCATCCCTTTTACAATGGCGTCCGCCCGTTTGCCGTGGAAATTAATTTTTTCTTCATTCGCTGTTACATCCCTTGATAAAACAGATACTTCGCTAAAATTTCGTTTCCCGATTTCATCATTCATCTCCACCAGTAATTCTTTGTTTATTTCAGAAAAATTATTGACAAAATTTAAAGGATTCTGGATTTCGTGTGCAATGCCGGCAGTCAGCTCTCCCAGGGAAGCCATCTTTTCAGATTGAACAAGCTGCGCCTGCGTGACCTTCAGGTTTTCCAGTGCCTGCTCAACCTTTGTCTTTTGCAAATCTGTTTGCTCTTTTTGTTTTTGAAGAAGAGTAAATGCTTTTTTTCTTTGACGGTTATTTCTGAATAAGATTCCTGTGATTGCCAATACAGTAAACAAAATACCCAGTACGGCGTTTAATTTAAGCTGATTTTGAAATTGCAGTTTGGATGCTTCTATTTCTTTTTGCTTCTCCTGTTCCTTGAATGCAAGATTTTGAAAGGCCGTTGTTTTTTCCCTGTTAAACAAACTATCTCTCAGGCCAATCGAGGTTTTCATATACTTATAAGCGCTGTCCGGATTATTTTCCTTTTCATATAAGTCTGCAAGTACAGTGGCAGCCCTCAGCAATCCGATAGGATATGTTTTTCCGCTTTCTTCAGCCAGTGCTTTTTTGGCATACCAGGCGGCAGAATCCGGATTTCCTTTTTTATTAAATACGACGGCAATACCGTAATAAATGTCTATCAAATCTACTTCCGTGTGGTTTTGTAAGGCGAGCGGGACGGCTTTTCTGTAGTAATGCATGGCTGAATCGTATTCACCCTTCTTGCTATAGGAATTTCCAAGCTCTACATTTATGAACGTCTGATCACTAAATAGTTTATACCCCTCTTTCAGAAAGATAATGGCAGAATCCGGCTGATTATTTCTTTGGTAGACGGCACCGATTAAACCTGAAACCATGGCTGTTCCATCGGGGTTATTTTCAGCCACTTTCAAAGCCCCGTAATAATAGCGGAGGCTGTTACTGTAATCTCCCATATCCCGGTAACAGCCGGCAATCAATTGGTTTGCAAAGGCAATACTAATTACATCATTTGTTTTTTCAAGAAAGGCAAGCGATTTAAACCCATTGTCCAATGCAAGCGGGTAATTTCCAATGGTTGTTAAAGCGGCGCACATCATAAGCTGCGATCTCGCAATGCCCCGGTCATAATGTATTTTTTGTGCTAAATCCATCCCCCGATGTGCATACATGATGCTGGTATCTGCATCAGACCACGCGTAGGTGAAAGCCAAACCATTATAAATTCTTACTTTATTGCTGTCTTCCTTTGCGATGACGAGTTTCTGCAACAGGGTATCCCTCTGCTGGCCAAATGCCATCAGAACTGTGTGGACAGCAATTAACACAGCGGGAAACCTTTTCATGTTGTTAGTCTAATATAAACCTTTTTACTGCCTGAATCAGCAAATGACCGCTAAAAGTTCCGGGCAGATTATGAATTTCAGTTTCCGGATAAAAAATCGTCCAACGTTCCCCCGATTATTTTATTTGACTGACCCATTCAAACTGCTCGTTCACAACGTGGTTTTGCACATTTCTCCGGATTGGAAAAGTATTTGATTTCTTAAGATGAGGGGAATTTATTTCGCATACAACTAAAATCAATCCTATGTATTCCAAAACTACATTACGGATAGGTGCCTTCCTTTTTGTTTTTTCATGTTTGTTTCTGACTTCCTTTGCGCAACAGAGACGAAAATTTATTGAAGGACTACCCTTTACTTATTATCAACGACAGGCAAACAATCATCCATCATCATCGCGTGCACCTTTCAGATCCTATGATGGTACCGGCAATAATACAGATCCGAAAAAATCGGACTTTGGCGCCAGTTTTATTCCTCTGTTCAGGGAACTTCGCGCTCAATTCGGATCCGCCGATTCCAACAATGCGATGAGCGAAAGCAACCGCCCTTCACCAAGACAGATTTCAAATGCCGTGGTGGATGAACCGGTGACTGCTTTCAACGCAAGAGGACTGAGTGCAATAACCTATGTATGGGGACAGTTCATTGATCATGATATGACGCTGACACCAACCGACACGGTCGAATATGCTTCCATTCCCATGCCTGATGATGAAAAAGTTTTTACTTCTCCCATTCCATTTTACAGAAGTCAGGTATATCCCGGAACAGGTGTTTCATCTCCCAGAAATGAAATCAATCTGAATACGGCATGGATCGATGCCTCCCAGGTTTATGGATCGGATTCCCTAAGGGCCCGCTGGCTTCGCACATTTAAAAATGGGAAGATGAAAATGTCTAAGGGGAATTTTTTGGCATACAATACGATTTCGGGAGAGTTGGCTGATCCGATAGACGTCAATTCCCCCAGCATGGCCAACGACGGTGATCATACGGTGAAGACATTTGTGGCAGGCGATGTGCGGGCTGCCGAACATCCGGGAATTCTTTCGCTTCAAACAATGTTCGTACGGGAGCATAATAAAATTTGTGACCGGCTGGTATCACAGGGAATGAGGAATGATGAACAGATTTATCAGCTGGCCAGAAAAGAAGTGGGCGCCGAGATTCAGGCAATTACTTATAATGAATTTTTGCCGGCACTCGGAATTACGCTGGATGCTTACAGAGGTTATAATCCGAATACAAGGCCCGATATACTCAACACTTTCGCTACCGCGGGTTATCGTGTTGGACATTCCATGGTAGCAGATGATATCCTGCTTCGCGATAATAATTGCAGGGAAGTATCGCCCGGCGTGCTGGATCTGGTGAATGTTTTCTGGAACCCGCAGCTGGTTCCCCAGTATAATATCGATCCCTTCCTAAAAGGATTGATTGTACACAATCAATATGAAACAGACACGAAGATTAACAGCGATCTGCGAAATCTGCTTTTTGGTGATCCGAATAAACCTGCCCGTTTTGGAATCGATCTCGCCAGCCTGAATATACAGAGAGGCCGTGATCATGGATTACCTGATTACAATACCGTCAGGAAATTCTATACCGGCAGGGCCGCGAACAATTTTTCTGATATCACGTCTGACCCTGATCTGGCGGATTCTCTAAAAAAATTATATGGTTCGGTGAACAATATAGACCTGTGGGTGGGCGCTCTTGCTGAAGATCATCTGACGGGCGCATCGGTTGGTAATACCATTTACAGAATATTAAAAGCGCAGTTTGAAAATGTCAGGAATGGCGACTTTTACTTTTATCTCAATGATCCATACCTGCCATCACAAACGCTGGCAAAAATAAAGAATACACAACTGTCGGATGTTATTAGAAGAAACACATCCCTCACCAATATGCAAAGCGATGTGTTTTTTATGAGTGCATGCGCGCAGGATACTATTGACAATGGAAGCTTTGTGGATACCACCGGAATGAATCCATTTCCGAAGTTGTTTCCCAATCCCGCAACCAGTGTGATTACGGTCGACATGGGTCCCTCGGATAAAGGGACCAGCAATTTCTCATCGCTGGTAAAAATCTTCAGCCTGAGCGGCATTCAGATGAAATCCGTCACCATACCTGCCGGAACAGAATTTACCCAGATCGATATCAGCCGGCTAAGCGCAGGAACCTATGTAGCATATATCCGGACGAACGGGAAGATTAAGATATTGAAATTCATCAAGATGGGCGGTTAACAGATATCCATGTATCGTAACATGCGGAAAAGACATGGCGCCTCCGGGAGTCATGTCTTTTCATTATTAACGGCACCATTTTTGACGAAGATCAGAGTCCACACACCTCGCACACAGTCACAGACAGGCCTGCCGTAATACCTATATCATTATTCTCCGCCTGCCTGTGCCAACTTTTTATTATCAATTCACTGTGCTATGCAATTAAGATGTGTGGTTATCGATGATGAGCCCTGGGCATTGGAGCTTGTGAAAAAGTATGTTGGCAAAATTCCTTTTCTAAAGCTCGTGCATAGTTTATGTGATCCTTCCAAAGCGATTGATTTTTTGAAGGATATCGATTTGCTTTTTATTGATATCAATATCCCTTCCAGTGTTGGTCTGCTCAGCTCAATGACTATAAAACCGATCGTGATTTTTACCACGGCATATAAAAAATATGCCATGCAGGGATTTGAAATGGGAGTAATAGATTATCTGCTGAAGCCTTTGGATTTTGAAAGATTTAATACAGCGGTCAGGCGTGCCATTGAATTCTTCAGGAACAGGGAATATTCAAAGCAGGCAGAACAGCAATTCTTATTTGTCCGGAGCGGAAACAAAAGCGTCCGGATTCAGTTGAACGAGATTGAATACATTGAGGCCTGTGTAAATTATATCAGAATACACCGGATTCATGATGATCCTGTGCTCACGCTTTCTTCACTCAGTGAAATCTCAAAAAAAATTCCTGCACAAAACTTTCAGCGTATTCACAGAAGTTATATTGTAGCGATTTCGCAGATTAAAGAACTCCGGAACAGGAAAGTTCTTATGAATTCAATGACCGAATTGCCGGTTAGTAGCAGTCATGCTGGTTTTGTTAAAGGGGCTGAGAAAGACAAATAAAATAAATTCTTCACGCGCAGTTAATATCTGACTATACTTCAATGATATCTTACGCAACTCATTATTTATCCAATGCGTGACTGCCTTAAGGATTTTACAAATTCAAAGTAAACTAAACACCCTCTCCTCCTTTTCATACTCGCGTTTTATGCCTTCGAGCAGATCCTGTTTTAATATGATCGCGCTTTTGCGATGAATTGTTTTCAGCGCTGCGTAATGGACCACACTCACAATCGCGGAACCGCTGAGTTCATATTTGCCGGCGATCAGGGGTAGATTAATATCCTCCGCCATCTTCGCTTGTGCAGGGATAGTGGTTTGCCAGATCGTATATCGCTCATCTTTATCCGGCATAGGGAAATGAATGATGCTATTAAATCGCCTGATAAAAGCCTGGTCGATATTGCCTCTGAAATTGGAAGCGAGTATAATAAGTCCCGGAAAATCCTCCACACGCTGCAGTAAATAGGAGACTTCCTGATTCGCGTATTTATCATGCGCGTTCTGGACACTTGAACGTTTGCTGAAGAGCGCATCCGCTTCATCAAAAAATAAGATCCAATCGTTGTTCTCCGCCTTCATAAAAACTTTCTCCAGGTTCTTTTCTGTTTCGCCGATGTATTTCGAGATGACCTGCGACAAATCAATCCGGTACACATCTTTCTGAAATTGCCGGCCGAGTAAAGTTGCGGTCAGTGTCTTACCCGTACCCGGCGGCCCATAAAACAGGGCTCGGTAACCGGGTTTTATTTTTTTCTCCATCTGCCATTCCGCCATCAGCGTTTGATTGTGATTCAGCCATACCCGGATATCATCAATCTGCGTCGAGGTTTTGGGATTCAGCACCAGATCCCCCCATTCCATTTTGGTGCTGACCAGCTTGGCCGGGAATTCGGGACCAAAACCAGGTTTGGTGATCGCGCCCGTCGTGAACAGTTCAACATACTCGGATTGTAAAATCAGTTTTCCGCTTAGACGCGGTTCACCATCTACAACTGGTCCCAGATGTAAAATATTTTCGCGCGCAAAAAAATGATCGGGAGAAAAATATTCCAACACCTGCATCCGGTTTGTAACGCTGCTGCCGGCGAGTAAGAACATCGCCGTTTCTCCTGTCGGTAACGTAAACCGCTGACCAATTCCCTTCGCGCCGCCCATTTCAGAAAATTCAACGCCCTCGGCAAAATGCCGCTGAATAACAGTATCTAAAAAATTGGATTGAATATTCGGTGCGAGCGCCAGCAGCAGGATGATATATTCTTCGATGTTTAATTTATACCGGGAAATGAAATGACTAAGCGGAGAATCATCCTCTACTATTTTCAACTGTGCGCCGGTTAATTCCTCCTCTCTCTTTTTCTTCAGATAAACTTCTATCCTTTCACTGATCACTTCTTCCAGAAAATTCAGGGAGTGAGTGATATTGCCGGAATTGATTTGTGCCTGCATAAAATAGATTTATTTATTTCTCAGTCCATCTCCCTCCGGGTCTCTCGGGTTCATGATTATACCCTTTGATAACGAAATATTTATTGTGGCTTTCCGGAGCAAATAAGGAAGTTATTTCCCTTGTTTCTTTTCCTCCCTTCATAGTTTTATATTCTACCAGGTAACGTTTGTACCACCGGTCATCATAAGCGATCCGGTTTATGTCACTCCTGAGCGGCCACAAATTGCTGAAATCATCGGCTCCGCCGAAGGCGAGATCAGTAACATGGTCTGCATCCATACCCTTCGCCTGCATATCATATCCCAACTCTTTTAATACCTCGCGGTAATCCGCTGCCATCGCAGCACCTCTGTCAGTGCTGCCCCGCAAAAACATAGTAGCCTTTTCTTTTCCGGCTCCCCGTGCAGACTTGACCATCCAACTGGGATTGACTCCAATGTGGACTACTTTCTGAGTTCTTTTATACGTCACGGTTTGCAGGGTGGTCATGGGATAATCCCGATTATCAATTCGGGGTAATTTGATTTTCTGTGGGTAGTCGACGGTGGTATTTTTATACCAGTTAATGGGAATCGGATCATCTTTGGTGCCCGTATGCAGACCCTCCACGCTGGGATTCATCCAATCCTCAATTTTTTTTGCCACCTGATCTGTAAACTTTAACCCCGCCGATGCAAAAACAAAAGTGAAATCGTATTTCTGAATCATCTCTTTGGCAGCCTCCGAATAGGCACTGATATTCGCTTCGCTATTGGTAAACTTCGTCGTCAGTTTAGCGCTTTTACCCGGACTCGCAAATGTATTCAGAATGACCGCTTTCCAGATATTGGTACCGCGATTCATCTTATCCAGAAACAAATTATTCACCGTAATGGATGATACTACAATATTCGCGCCTTCCACTTTCAGATCAAAGTCGGTCATTACACTGGTGTGAATGGCGATCAGTTCTTTCAATCCCACAGTTAATCTTTTATTGTCCACCTGCCAGCTTTTTTCATCCTGATCCTTTCCCCCGGATTTTTTCACCTTGCTCAACCGGATCAGCCGTCCGAAGTCGACAGCACCAATACTTTTCTGTCCCTTCAGGTATTCACTGAATAATTCTTTATCTGTTCCCATTCTTTTGTGCAGCTTTAGATTTACCGGAGCAAAGGCGGTAATTAGATCTTTGGGAATATTGGTTTCCAAAACTTTTTCCGCATCGGTTAAACGGGCACCCATGGAAGACTGCAGTATTTTTTCAGATACCGTCGGCCCTTCCGGTTCTTTGCTGACTACTCTAAAAAACTTTAAAGGCATTTTATCCCAAAGTGGATGGATGGCTCCCTTCGTGTTATCACCAGCATGAATAACCGATAATTGACTGGCACCTATTCCATCCCCGGCAAATGTATTGGCCTCCGCTTCTTTTGCGGGATCAAACACGATCCCTTTTCCGGGTTTTCCATCGACGGGTTTATCGGGATGATGGACCGACACAGGTCTCGGTCCCGTTTGCTGAACAACATGGGCCAGTTCATGTTTGAAGATCCTATTTCCGGATTCGGTATCCGGCGACAATCCATCGCGCATATAAATATGACTGCCTGTTGCCAACGCTTCTGCTCCCACTTCGCGGGTGGCCTGATCTGCCTCCATATCCTTGTGCAGTCGCACATGTGAAAAATCCTGTCCATATTTTTCTTCCAGATCTTTTTGCTGGTTTTTATTCAATGGTGCGCCGTTCGTGGGATGCGCCGGTAAGAGTGAGGGCGTTGAAAGACTAAAAGATGAACCGGGAAAGGGTTGGGTTTCCGGCTCGTCTTCAACGGATTCGCCTGAATCTTTGAATTGTCCAATAGTTGGCTTGTTGAATGCAGGTACTGTTTTAAGGTCCGGCACTTTTCCAAATACCTCGGTTAGCTTATCGACGAAAAAATTTCCTGCGTCCTGTACGATCGGTTGAATTTTGCTGTTGATAAAATCATTGATGTATTTATTGGGATCCAGACCCGTACCGGACAATTTATCGGCAACCAGATTCAACACTTTTTGATAGATGCCCGCTTCTTCCAGTATTTTTTTCACCGATCCGGCGATGACACCTTTGGGACCTTTCAACACTTTTAAAGCCATGCGAACGATCAGGTCCAACAGGGCATCCAGTGGCACCAGGTTAAGAGGCACTTGTAAATCGCTTAGCTGCGCGGGTAGGGAAGATATTAATTGTGAAAGCGGTGAAGGATCCTCTACTTTCTCCTTGTCTTTCTCTTCTGTTTCATCTCCCAGACCCAGAATCGATTTACCTGCCTGTATTGC
>DASXKM010000337.1:0-3999 GCA_036496825.1 Puia sp.
GGAAAATGAAATAAAAAATCTGCTCGATAAAAATGAAGAACCCAGTGTTCTTTATGAGGTACATGATATCTGCATACAATACGATTACCCGTTAAAAAATTCCTGCACCATATGCACACATTTCGTTGGATCTATCACCAAAAAGGATTTGGTAGAATTAATCAGTCGGGATTATCATTTCATTTATCAGGAAGAAGAAAAAACCGCACCAGTTAAACCCGTTCCCCTATCAAAAAGAATTTTGGGACACAAACGCAATGAAACAAATGGCAGGTATGGAATCTGGGAACACGATCTAAGTGATTTAAGGCTTGAAGAATGTAAAGTGTACAGAAAAAAAGATGGATCTATTCTACTGACCATCAAGATAGAAAATTAAAATATCCATAACCCATCTGAAAATACTTCTCTTATAAATTGTTCTTCTTCAGCTCACTCACGGCATGGTCAGCAGCTCTCGCGGTAAAAGCCATGTAAGAAAGAGAAGGATTTTGACAGGCGGCAGAAGTCATAAAAGATCCGTCGGTTACAAAAACATTCGGCGCATCCCAGACCTGGTTCCATTTATTCAGCACACTGGTTTTGGGATCCTTACCCATACGTGCCGTCCCCATTTCATGGATGCCACGACCCAGGTATGGATTATCATCCGAAGTTTGAATATGTTTTACACCCAATGCCTCCATCATTTCGATGGCATCATTGAGCATATCTTTTCGCATTTTCTTTTCGTTATCTTTTATTTCCGCATCAAAGGCCAGCACATTGAGCCCCCATTTATCTTTTCTTGTTTTATCCAGCGTCACTTTATTTTCATGGTAAGGAAGTGTTTCACCGAATCCACCTACTCCGAAAGTCCATGGGCCCGGTTCGCTGAGCTTCTCTTTTAAATCCGTACCAATCGAATATTCTGATCCGGCATTCTGATCCCAGCCCAAACGACTGCCTCCTCCCTGGTAACCAAAACCGCGCAGATAATCGCGTTTGTCTCCAAAGAAATTTCGGTAGCGTGGAATATAAATTCCGTTAGCCCGGCGGCCATAATAATATTTATCCTCATGCCCTTCAACGACACCACCCGCATAAACGCCCAAATGATGGTCCATCACATTATGACCCAGTTCTCCGCTGCTACTGCCCAGTCCATCGGGCCAGACATCCGTTGCCGAGTTCATCAATATCCAGGCGCTGTTGAAAGTGGACGCATTCAGGAAAATGATTTTTGCATAGTAGGTGTAGGTTTGATTTGTCTGTGCATCCAGCACTTCCACACCGGTAGCCCTTTTCTTATCCTTATCATATAAAACTTTGGTAACAATGCTCCAGGGGCGAAGGGTGAGTTTCCCGGTTTTCATCGCTGCCGGAAGAGTAACTGACTGGGTGCTGAAATAACCGCCGAACGGACATCCAAACCAGCATTTATCACGATACATACATTGCCTTCCGTCCATCGGCACCGTGGCATGACCGCAGCGGCCGATGATCATTTTTCTCGTTGCTTTATAATGATCTTTGAAACGGGCTGAAAGATCTTTTTCCACGCAGTTCATTTCCATGGCGGGAAGAAAGTGACTGTCTGGCAATTCCGCTAAATGTTCTACGGAGCCACTGACGCCTGCAATCTTTTCAACATAAGTATACCAGGGTTCGATGTCCTTATACCTCACCGGCCAGTCGATGGCGATACCATCCCTTGCGTTTTCTTCAAAATACAAATCACTCAGGCGATATGTTTGTCTCCCCCAGAGTAAGGAGCGGCCTCCCACATGATAACCGCGGAACCAGTCAAACCGTTTTATTTCCGTGTAAGGGGAATCCTGATCGTTCGCCCACCAGGAAAGATTTCTTTCGTTCAGCGGATAATCCCTTTTCAATACGGGATAATTTTTTATCATTTCCTCGGTACGACGACCCCGGTGCGGATAATTCCACTCTTCCTTATTTGCTTCGGTGTAATCTTTTATGTGGACGATGTCCATGCCGCGTTCCAGCATGATGGTATTCAAACCTTTTTCAGTCAGTTCTTTAGCAGCCCATCCGCCGCTGATGCCTGATCCCACTACAATCGCGTCGTAAGTATTATTTGCCATATGGTGTCCCCTTCCCTGAAAACAGGGTTTTAATCGTTAGATAATGAAGCCTTTCCAATGAGAGATCTAAGGTAAGATGCAATTTTGAAATACTGCTTTATGGTTATTGTTGCGCCCAGTAATCGACCACGGTAACTTTTTCCAAAATATCCGGTAACAATTGGGTAAATGCTTTATGGTCAGGGTTCACCAGGTAGTCATTTCGGTCTTTTTCACTGGCAAATGTTACCAGGAAACAATATGTTAATCCCTGATTCAGATTTTCAGGACTGTTATTTAGTCCCCATTCAAACCGTTTGATCGTTTTAATTTTTTCCGGCAAAGCTTTAAATGCCGTGACAACCCGGTTGATGGCAGAGGAGTCAGCGCCGGCTTTCCAGCCAAACAGAACAATGTGCCGCAGCTCTTTTTTTCCCTGTTGTGCACATACGACAAGAGAAGTAAATAAAACAAGTGGTAATAAAAGCGAAATTTTTCTCATGATACCTATATTCATTTTGAACTTAGATATGCAAGTTAACTTAAAAGAACAGCCTTATGATGTCCTGAAAAATCTGAATTGATGGGTGCGGTAAAATGAATGTTTTCAGCCTGGTAATTACTGCTGAATGTCTGCCCTGGGGAATTGCTTTCTGAAAGCAAAATGATAAATTTCAGTATTGCCATTAAACACCGGATAGGCATTTATAAAGGTCCATCCTTCCTTTCCCATAAAGTTCAGTGCGTCAATAACCGTATTGAATTTTTGAAATTTACCATCATAGTTTCTGAGCCGGTTATCAGTCCAGTAACTTTTTTCTTCGCCGAAGTCAACATCGATGGTTACTTTATTGCTGAATATTTTGGGCGTAACAATGATCTGGCAATACTGTTCGACCCTGGTCGTGTCATTTTGTGCAAATGAGATGAGTGCCAGCATTTGAATGAATATGGAAACAAATACTTTTTTCATGATTTTATAATTTGATTGGGTGTTTAGTAAGCCACCCTTTTACGGGTGGCTTTTTGTTTAAACATAAAACTGTTAGTTACCACAGTTTTCACAAGCGCAATAACTTCCGCAAGTACAATTTTCACAGGTACAATTTGGGTTATCACATTTCTTTTCGTCTTTCAGAGTAACGCTACTCATTTTCATTTGAGATTTCATACTTTTTGTTTTTAATATTTGATTTGATTTTGATAGAACAAAATTAGATTGTAACAGTCGGGCAGGCGTTACAGAACTTTGTGTAAGCGTTATAAGTTTTTGGGATCGGATTTTACCATCAAAAGGTAAATGCCAATGATAAAATCATAACTCGAACAAAATAAATCGTAATGGGGCGGGAGCAGGCTTGTATTTGCAAGCTGACTATAAACGATATCCCAAAGTCCATGGATGAAATATCCTGCTACCAAAAATTTTGGATTTCTCTTGACGCCGTAGTAAGCAAGCAGTAAAAAGAGGATTGCCTGCGGGATATTCAGGATCTCTATTTTAATGTCCGTCCAGGTAAATCCAACATATAAAAAGCCAATACCTGCCAGAATCAAACCAAAGAACAGGTTCTTATCAAGCCGTTTAAATAAAGTAACCAGGAGCAGCGTTGCCAGCGAAGAGGTGATACCAATGATTAAAGCATTCATACATTTTATTTTAACCGAATGACTAAAACGGATTCTATAAAAACTAATCAAATATGACAGTGAGCTGCATGATTATCCATCGTATGCAGAGAAGGTTCGTTCTCATTGATTACTTCAAAATTTGCCATCATACCGGCTGCATGATGTTCGATGATATGACAATGATACATCCAAAGACCAGGTCGGTTATCCGGTATCCAGGCAATTTTAACTTTAGTGCGTGGTTTTATGTTATAGGTATCTTTCCATGCTTTGAAAGAAGGCGTTTTGCCATTTTCTT
>DASXKM010000338.1:0-1876 GCA_036496825.1 Puia sp.
CATGAACGATCCGGTCTTCCGACACCCATTTCAGCCATTCGGTTTTTGATTCTTCATCAGAAACCAGCTTTTCAGCCTGATCTCCGCCGAAAATGGATATATAGAGAAGGTCTGCCGGAATCTGGTATACTTTGGTCAGCAACTCCCAGCTCCACTGAATGGCTTCTTTTTTGAAATAGTCACCGAAACTCCAATTCCCGAGCATCTCAAACATGGTGTGATGGTAAGTATCCACTCCCACTTCATCCAGGTCATTATGCTTTCCGCTTACCCTTAAACATTTCTGTGTATCGGCCACTCTCGGATGGCTCGCTGTTTTGTTACCAAGAAAATAGTCCTTAAACTGATTCATCCCTGCGTTTGTAAAAAGCAGGGTCGGGTCATTCTTGGTCACAATCGGGGCGGACGGAACAATGACATGTGATTTAGATTTGAAAAAATCCAGAAATTTCTCCCTTATCTCAGCGCTTCCCATCATAATTAACAGACTATCTTTAAATCAGGGTTTATAAAAGCATAATAATTAGTACACTTGCGTTATTAATCAGCGCTGCAAAGGTACAGCGTCCGCCTCGTAAACGGCGTACCGGCACCATCGGACTGAATGAAAAAGATTAAATATTACTATAATACCAATACCCTCCGGTACGAAAAACTGGAAACGCCTTTGCGCGTAACCCTGCTCCGGATACTTGGTTTCCTGTCAGCCTCAATAGTTACCGCCCTGATACTTGTTTCACTCGCCTATCGTTATTTTCCCTCTGCGAATGAAAAAAGATTATTGCAGACCAACGAGGCGCTAAAGGACAATTATTACGTATTAAACGAGCAGGTAAAAAAAATGCAGGATCAGATAGGTGGTCTTGAAAAAAGGGATAATGAAGTATACCGGGCCATTTTTGAAGCCAATCCCATTCCCGACAGTGCCAGGGCAAAAAATATCGCGAAAGAACAGGAGTTCCAGCTGGTTCAGGGTATGGATCAGGAGAATCTTGCTTTGTCTATTGCCAATTCGCTGACAGGTCTGGGGGCAAGGATTCGTGCACAGACAAAATCTTACGATGAAATAAATGGCTTTATCAAGAATAAGGAACAATTACTGGCCTGTACTCCGGCGATTCAGCCAGTAAGTAACAAGGATTTGAAAAGAATCGCCTCGGGTTTTGGATATCGTGTTGATCCGGTTTATAAGACAACGAAATTCCATGCAGGTCTTGATTTTGCCGCTCCAATCGGCACACCCATTTATGCGACCGCCAACGGTACTGTTGAAACAGCCGGAAATACGGGCAATGGTTATGGAAATCACGTAGTCATTCATAATGGATATGGCTATGCTACGCTTTTTGGTCACATGTTCAAGATCAAAGTCCGTCCGGGGGAAAAGGTAAAAAGGGGAGAAATAATAGGATGGGTTGGCAACACGGGCAAAAGTACTGGGCCTCATTGTCATTATGAAGTGCATCGCAACGGAGAACCGGTAGATCCCGTATTCTATTTCTATAATGACATTACCCCTGAACAGTACGACCGCCTTTTAAAACTGGCGTCATCCAGCAATCAGAGCTTCGATTAAGTTTTTTCAGAAAACTTTAAGCTGTTTCGGAATAGTTTTTGTTATTTTTGATTCAGCATGACACCGCTCTCCCAGATTTCCATGAAGTTTGTTGATGAATCAACCCAGCCGGAGGAAACTCCCCTGCTGAAGGAAGACCAACCCGTAAATGTCGGTCTGCGCATAAAAAAATTAAAGACAGTTGAAAATTCAGCAATTACAGAAGAACCTGTGGAATCTGAACCCGAGTTGATGGAAGTGATATCCCACGAAGAAATTCAGGTTTCGGATCCCGTTTTAAAAATAAAATCAGGTAGAGGC
>DASXKM010000339.1:0-4247 GCA_036496825.1 Puia sp.
GTAAAGGGTTTACCTACTTAACGGGTCCTACCCAGACAAGTATGATCATTTATGTGCGTAATAACGCACCGGGTGGCGGTGGTAATGACTGGGCGCTGGATGATATCACGGTTGCTTCCTGCGTGCCGAATATTTCTCTTACACCAAATAAAGCTGACACGCTTTGCCGCGGGTCGGATGATACCGTTCGATTTAAAGTAACTGCTTTCTTTGACAATTACACACAATGGAAACTGGAGAAAAGTGTGAATGGAGGTGCTACCTGGACCGATCCGGGTGTTGATACACTGGGCAATCCTTCCAGCGGTTCAGCAACACCGGTATTTAATCCATTATCCGGACTTTATGAATATCTGGTTACACGCTATTTCCGGTTGAATAATATTGACACAACAATTATCTACAGACTGACAGTTGCATCCACAGCCGGCAATCTTGCCAACCCCGGATGTAATTTTATTACCTCTTCACCCAAGTTTGTTCGTACAGCAAACTGTCATCTCACATTGCCAACACAATTATTTGTAAAGGGAACAATGGAGGATGGCGGGCTGGCGAGAATACAATGGACAAGTCGAGAAGAAACAGGAGCCATTCAATATGTGGTAGAAAGAAGCGATGATGCGGGTGCACACTACCGTTCCGTTTACACGGTATCGGGAACCGCATCTCCGGGTATGGGTGCCAGTTATACATATAATGATGCCGTGCCTGTGGCGGGAGAAGTATACTATCGTATACAGTTGATCGATCATGAATTTCATAATTACAGCGCAGTGGTCCTGTTGAGTAATTCAGAAATCGCACTGAAAATTTCTGGTCTTGTGAATCCATTCAACGGAATGATTTCATTTAATCTGACGGCTCCCGCAGATCATAACATTCAATTGGGTTTATATGATACTTATGGAAGAATACTGATGAGCAGCCATCGGGCCGCTTACAAAGGAATCAACCGTGTGGAGATGACAGAGCCGGCCGGACTTCAGTC
Organism: Puia sp.; assembly: GCA_036496825.1. Lineage (GTDB taxonomy): Bacteria > Bacteroidota > Bacteroidia > Chitinophagales > Chitinophagaceae > Puia. The sequence continues at coordinate 992 of DASXKM010000339.1, forward strand.
AGGCATGTACATATTGCAGGTGATTTATCAGGGACAAACAATTACGAGGCAGATCATCAAACGGATTAACTAGAATAAAGTATGGAAGTATGGAAGTATGGAAGTATGGAAGTGCTAAATCTGTCAACTGCCAACTGCCAACTGTCAACTGTCAACTGCCAACAAAAAAATCCCCCTGGTAAAACCAGAGGGAAGGTTAAGCAAGTAGCAATGGTATTTTTTTCCGGGAGTAAGAAGTTTAACAGATGGTGTTAGCGGGGGCGAATATATAAGATTTTGATCACATAGCGCTGCAAACAATTATATCTTTATTTTCGCGTCTATGTGGGCCGTTTGCAAAAAGGAATTCCGACAGTTTTTCAGCAGTTTAACAGGATACATTGCCATCGTCGTTTTCTTACTTCTGACCAGCCTTCTGTTGTTTGTATTTCCTGATACCAGTATTTTGGATTTTGGCTATGCCAGTCTTGATAAATTCTTTGATCTGGCGCCCTGGATTTTACTTTTGTTGATTCCGGCTATCAGCATGCGCTCATTTTCTGAAGAATTCCGTAGCGGAACTTTTGAAATACTTCAGTCAAGACCGCTTACATTCTGGCAGATCGTAAATGGGAAATACCTGGCCGCTCTTTTTGTGATCGGAATCGCCCTGCTGCCAACCTGGATATATTTTTTTACGGTTCAGCAACTCGCCACACAATCCGGCCTCGATCTGGGAGCAACGATGGCCTCCTATATCGCTTTATTTTTTCTGACGGCTGTTTTTGCTTCCATCGCTCTATGCTGCAGCAGTTTTACAAGTAATGCCATCGTCGCATTTATCGCGGCAGGTTTTGCCTGTTTTTTAATTTATTCAGGCTTTCACGCCATCAGTACAATTAAATCGTTTCCTGCGGGCGCAGATTATTACATCGATATGATCGGGATAGATTTTCACTACCGCAGTATGAGCCGCGGTGTTATCAGTGTCCGCGACCTCGTGTATTTTATCAGTGTGATCGCATTTTTTTTAACCCTCACCAGGAACAACCTGTTTAAAAGATAAGCGGCCATGCAGAAATTCTTCAATTCAAGATTCGGCTGGTTATACCTGTTATTGGTCATCCTGTTGCTGAACATACTGGCGGCGCATGTGAACGCACGCTATGACATGACCAGCGAAAAGAGATATACACTAACAGCGCCGGTGAAAAATATGCTGGGCCGTGTGCATGAACAGGTTGACATCGATATTTTGCTGGAAGGCAATCTGAAATCCGGATTAAGAAAATTGCGGAACAGCACCGAAGCGCTACTACAGGAATTCAATGAATATGCCGAAGGAAATATTCATTACAGACTGATCGATCCGGTAGCCGGCGGAGATGATACCAGTCGCGCGCTCATGCTGGATTCGCTGGCCAGGATGGGTATTCAGCCGATGACACAAATTGCACAATCAAAGAAAGGGGAAGAACAAAGTCAGCGTATCGTGATTCCCGCTGCCATAGTAAAATATAGAGATCGTCAGCTTCCGGTAGATCTGCTTAAAGGCGTACAACGCAGCCGTGAAGGTCAGTCGCCGGAACAGTTATATGTAAACGCTGAAAATCTTCTGGAGTATAAATTCGCCAGCGCAATCGATAAACTGGTCACCGATACACTGCCGGCAATCGGCTACCTGATGGGAAACGGAGAACCGCTGGATTATCGTGTATATAGTCTGATTCAGTACCTCCGGGAAAATTTTCGTTTTGGTATTGTGCAACTCGACAGCGTGCCGGTGATTCCCGGCGAGCTGGATGCGCTGATTATGGTAAAGCCAACCGGCAAATTTTCAGACGATGAAAAAAGAAAACTGGATCAGTTCGTCATGCGCGGTGGCAGTCTCGTTTGCATGATAGATAATCTGAACGCCGAAATGGATAGTCTTCAGACAACCCGCGAAACGGTTGCCTTTGACAGAGGTCTTAACCTTGACGACCTGTTATTTCGATATGGCATTCGTATCAACCAGGACCTGATTGAAGACATGCAATGTGGGAGCATCAACCTGGTGGTTGGCAGTCAGGGAGGAAAACCGCAATTTCAATTACTTCCCTGGCCTTATTATCCGCTGCTGGATGGAAGCCCGAATTCCACGATCACGAAGAATCTCGATCCGGTATTTTCAAAGTTCACCAATTCAGTCGATACGGTTAAAGCGATAGATATCCGGAAGACTATTTTACTTCAGTCGTCCCCCAATGCAAGAACGATCGCCACTCCGGCCCTCATTTCATTGGAAATGGTTAAAACAGCCAGCGATCCCAAAGCTTTCCGGCAATCGGATATTCCTGCGGGGGCACTCCTGGAAGGGAAATTTCAATCTTTGTATGCGAACAGGATGTCAACTGCCATGACGGACAGTCTGGCGCAGGTTTATCATCAGCCGTTTTTAAAATCCGGTATTAAAGATGCGCGCGTGATCGTTTGCGCCGACGGGGACCTGCTGATGAATGAAATCAATGAAGGCCGTCCGCTTCCGCTTGGATTCAGTAAGGACCTTAATTATACTTTTGCCAACGCTGAATTTCTCAGCAATTGTCTCGATTATTGTGTTCATCCGACGGGTATTCTGGAAGCCAGGTCGAAAGACTATTCCCTCCGGTTGCTGGATCCCGGGAAAACAGATGAGGACCGTAGTTTTTGGCAACTCGTCAACATCGCTTCGCCATTATTGGTTATTATTATATGTGGTCTGATCTTTCAATATATCAGAAAGCGGAAATATAACACAGCATCTCTTTAGGGTTTTAAATTTAATCATTTGAATCATTTACAGGTCACATATCTCATTTTTGGTGCTGCGTTGATCCTCGCACTCGTTTTTGATCTCGGACTGCTGAGCAAAAAAGGATCGGTTGTTACCATGAGGAAGGCCCTGGGCCAGACTCTTTTCTGGGTTTTGCTGGCCCTGGCGTTTGGGGTATTTATTTATGTATATAATGGCCATCAGAAAGCGCTGGAATATCTCAGTGCTTACCTGATGGAATGGAGTCTGAGCATTGATAATATTTTTGTGTTCATCCTGATTTTTTCTTTCCTGTCGATCAGGGAACAATTTTTCGGAAGGGTATTGCTGATCGGTATTTTACTGGCTGTTATTTTCAGGATTATTTTTATTACAGCAGGTATCGAACTCGTGAGCCGTTTTGCCTGGCTGTTGTATTTGTTCGGTGCGATTCTCATATATACGGGACTTAGTATGTTTTTTGCGAAAAAGGAGGAAAAGGGC
>DASXKM010000340.1:0-7781 GCA_036496825.1 Puia sp.
ACTGCGGAAAACGGGCAGGAAGAATGGTTGGTTCGGTCAGCGATTCATCAAAATTCGGCTGAAAGTCAACCGTTTCCTTGTCGATATCCTCCAGCATGGCTTCCGCCAGCCGGTGAAGCCGGGCTTCAGTATATCGCATGGCCGCCGGACCATCCCCGTCCTGGCTTCCGAAGTTACCCTGCTTGTCGATCAGCATATATCGTATGCTCCACTCCTGCGCCATTCTTACCATGGTATGATAAATGGCTGCATCCCCGTGCGGATGATATTTCCCCATTACTTCCCCTACGATACGGGCTGATTTCTTAAATGGTTTGTTGCTGTTGCTGCCCAGTTCATTCATCCCGAAAAGGATGCGGCGGTGAACCGGTTTGAGGCCGTCACGTACATCCGGGAGGGCCCTGCTTACAATAACCGACATAGAATAATCTATGTAGGCCATTTTCATTTGCTCTTCAATGTTGATCGAAACAATGCGGTTATTATCCTGCGTTTCTTCCGGTATGATATGTTCTTCCATAGTAATTTAAGACCTGGTAAAATACAAGTTTTTACAGGGCCACCAAAGGTAATGAAATCAGGAGGGTTTGAGACGAAAAAGAGCGTAAAAAAGGACTCTTTTACATGGTGTTTATTCCAGCCAGGCTCCCTTTACGAGTCCCTTTTCAACTTCTACATAAATATGTTCCTGTATGGTGGTTGCAACAGATAAACCCACGTAATCGGGTTTCACCGGAAACGCATTGTGGCTCCTTTCAACCAGGACCAGTGTTTGTATTTTTTTAGGACTCGAATCAAGAAATGGCCTGATGGCATACATCAGTGTTTTACCGCTGTTGGAAACATCGTCAATTAAGATGACCACTTTATTTTTGAAATCAGGTGGTCTGCTGAGTTGAACGGTTGTCGGATTTTTTTTGTCCAGGCTCACCGTGATCAATTCAGTTTCCAATCCTGAAATTTCATATAGTAAACGCTGTATGGTTTCTGCGATAACGGTGCCGCTTTCCCTGATGCCGGCCAGAATAAAAGAAGTCTCACCAAAATTATTCTCCAGAATTTCATAAGCCATCCGCTTCATTTTTTTTGCGGCAACTTCCGGACTCAATATATAATTCTTCTCCATGCCCCAAGGTAAAGAAAATCACAAATCCTGCAAATCTGATATAACTTCAGGTTTCAAATCCGGTTCATGCAGCTGGCTCAGCAAATCGCGTTCGTTTTACTTTCCGTTGCCGCCATCGGGCTCTTCAGTCGAAACGCCCTTCGCATCCGGAGAAATATACTGCTTGGGAAAGAAGCGGATTTCAGCGATCATCCGGGAGAGCGCTGGAAAAACCTGCTGTTACTGGCTTTCGGTCAGAAAAAAATGTTCCGGAATCCACTGGTCGCTTTATTGCATTTTTTTATTTATGCCGGATTTATTATCATCAACCTGGAAGTACTGGAAATATTCCTGGATGGCATTTTCGGAACACACAGACTTTTTTCCGTTCCGATGGGCGGCCTCTACAGCTGGCTGATCAACTCATTTGAAATACTGGCGGTCACCGTTTTGATAGCCTGCGTGGTTTTTTTGTGCAGAAGAAATATATTAAAACTAAAACGTTTCATCAGTCATGATCTGGACGGCTGGCCCAGATCAGATGCCAATTATATTTTAATAACAGAGATCATCCTGATGACACTTTTCCTGACGCTCAATGCGTCTGATACTCTATTACAGGAAAGAAATTATACCCATTATGCGGTTCATCCAACCGGAAATTTTCTGATCTCTCATGGATTGCAATCCTTGTTAAAAGGACTGTCAGATCATCAGCTGGTTATTCTGGAAAGAACCTGCTGGTGGATGCATATCGCGGGCATATTTGCTTTCTTGAATTATCTGCCCTATTCCAAACATCTTCATATACTGCTGGCTTTCCCCAATGCTTATTTTGCCCGACTCCGCCCCGAAGGTGAAATGCGGAACATGAAATCCATTCAGCAGGAAGTATTATATTCCATGCAACCCGAACTGGCACCGGCGGAAGTAACCGCCCCGACCAGCTTCGGTGCAAAAGATGCGATGGATCTCAGCTGGCGTAATCTGCTGGATGCATACGCCTGTACGGAATGCGGACGGTGCACAGCTGCCTGCCCGGCAAATATCACCGGGAAAAAACTATCTCCCCGCAAAATCATGATGGACACGCGCGACCGCGTGGAAGAAATTGGAAAAAATATTCGGGCGAATGGTGCATTCAAAGATGACGGCAGACAATTATTAAAAAATTATATTTCTGTTGAAGAATTAAGAGCCTGCACGAGCTGTAATGCCTGCGTGGAAGAATGTCCTGTAAGTATCAGTCCGCTGGAAATTATACTCGAGCTCAGGAGATCGCTGGTCATGGAAGATTCTGACGCTCCGGCAGAATGGAATGCGATGTTCGGCAATATTGAAAATAATTTTGCTCCATGGAAATTTAGTCCGGATGAACGCGACGCATGGAAAAATGGTTAAGGGCGTAGGGTACGAACCAATTGCACCACCGCAGCAACGATGAAAATGAATCCCATCAGTTTATTGAGTGTCCGGTTGCTGGTTTTCATTTTTGTTACCATCCAGTTTCCCCCGTACATATAAACGATCAAACCGCCCATGGTCCCGACTCCCGATCCGAGGGTGAAAAAATTAAACTCTGAAAAACCTGTTTTCAGCAATCCCATATTTATAAAATATCCGCTCCAGATAAACCAGAAAGGAATCTGTGCCGGATTCAGGGCACTCAAACTCAAACCAAGTAAGAAACGATCGAGCGGGTAATTCAACAGCAACGCTTTTTTTCCTGTTTCCTGTTTTTGAGCGGCGATCAGACTGAGGATGCCCAACGTAGCAAACAATACGATCGTTATCCAGTTGAAAATGAAAAAGACCAGCGGATGCGATATCACCCACTGCATGCCCGACAAAACCAGACGGAGGTAGATCATTTCTACCAGCGCAATGCCGGCAGCATACTTCCAGGCATTCCTGAAATTTTCCTGCACGGCAATCTGGGTAGCCGTCATACTGATTGTTCCCAGTGGAAGTTGCCCGAGAAAACTGAGAACTATACCCAGCAGAAAAGTGAAGAAATATTGCATGCGGTTCGTTGAAAGCTGACAGTTGACGGCTTTAGGCCTTAGGCTTTAGGCTTTAGGCCTTAGGCCTGAGGCCTTAGGCTTAATCCTTAAGCCTAAATCATACTTTCTAAATTTTTAGAATCCATTTTGTCTTTTTTAAACATCTGAATACCTTCTTTTGTGGTGAGATACCTGAAACCCAGTTTATGATTTGCCCTACTGATCTTAAAAAGAATCACCCAGTGCCTGATGATTTCCTTCCAGGCAAAAAATATTGAATGCCGGGGATCATAAATATGTGTGGGCTCACTCCCTGCACCATTTACTTCCAGAATGCAGAAAGATTTGCCCTCTTCCAGTAGTGCCCTGCTCTGATAACGGATGTCCATTCTTCCAAAATAAAATTCGGGAATCCGCCGGCAGATCCCTTCCATGACATTCAAAAGTCTTTCGTTTGCCGAGGCACTATCATCCAGAAACATAGCTCCCCTCGCATGATTTCCATAAGGAACCACGGTAAACACATCACCGGCAGCGGGCACGAAATTCAGGATTTCGGGCTCCCTCATTTCCAGCGCGGGCAACTGCAAAATACCGCGGGGACTGACTTCCAGCAACCCACGAATATTCTGCGTTCCGTCTCCCGTTACTTTTAAAAATTCCTTGTGCACAATTCCGGAAATATTTCCCTTCGGCTGACCCGGGAAACGGTAGTAAAAAATACCTGCTTCGTTTTCATATGAAATAAATTCCTGCACGTGAAAATCAACAGTGGCAAGTGAGACATAAGATGAGAGGGTTACTGCATCATTCAGTTTTTTCACGCCACGTCCCCTGGCTCCAATATCCGGCTTGCCGATCAGGGGAAACAAGAATCCGGCATTTAATAATTTTTCCAGAACAAAATCCGGATTCGCACCAGCCTTAAAAAAAATAGTTCTGGGTTGCCATTCCGGGGGAACCAGCGCGTAAATATCTTTTTTTGACTCGCCCAGAAAACCGCCATTTTTTATATTCGGGTTGGATGCAGCATAGAAGAAAAAAGAACGGGCCCGGAGACAAAGCAAAACAAATATGGGATAGATGGGAAAATATACCGTGTTAAAACTCCAGTATTCCCAATTCAATAAACGAATCCAGAACGGCTTTTTTTTCCAGAACGGAACGGCCTTCATACTTTAACCTGTACTGTTTTTTCCAGGGCAAGAATAGATTCTGATGTTTCTCCGTTTCGTAAATCCAGGTAGCGGAAGCTGGCTGATTCAGTGGAAAGCCTGATGGAACTGATACTATTGGTAAATAATTTGTGATCACGGTTCATCAGAATGTCATTAAAAGGATCTCCATCCCCGCCTTTCTGATGAAAATGAAGAATATCGAGACTACCGGGATAAACGCTATGACTTAACCATTCATAGAACCATTCTTCCCGTTTTCTGATAGCGATGGGGTCATACAGTGTGACCGACGACCAGATATGAGGCTTGTTTGCATTTAACGACTCCAGCCATTTCATTTGCCCGTCCCACTTACCGGAATAAAGATTTCTGTTTTCAAATAATATAACGGTGAATGGTTCAATACCATAGAAATCTGTTTCTTCAAATGCGCCCGCAGGAGAGTCTGTGGAGATCAGATCTGTTAATATCAGGCCCCTGCTTTTCCGGTAAGCATCCGCCGCTTGATGCGCTTTCATGGCGCCATTTAATAAAATAGCAACATGGCCCTGTTCGTTCACGGCAATCCAGCTTCCCCCGCCCTTTGGATCCTTTGGAAAAAGCACATGGTGGTCATTCAATTCGTACACCTCCGGCAAAAAAGACTGCGGTCTGTCTGCCTGCTCATCGCGGCTGGATGTAAAAAAAAAATGATGTCCCGCCGGTATAAATGTTACTGTGCACATTGTTTTCTGTACTTAAGGGTAGACGAAGCAACACCATAGGAATCATCGACAGGCAAATCACCCAGTTCCCGGAGTCCGACACGAATCAACGCCATATGGTGAATGGTATGTTCGAGGTTATAAGCGATTTCCCTGAAATAATTGGTGCTTATTTTTTCGGGCTCCGTCTGCAGATCGTTATAATATGCAAGCAGGTATAATGATTTGTTTTCACTATATATCTGCCGGCTGATGTCCTTTAGTATGTCTGCAGCAAAATTTTTATCAGTTTCGATTTGTTTATCCCGTTTCCTCTTTTCATAATCGACTTCACCTTTCAGATAACCGGTTTCAAGGCAATGGAACATTTCAATAATATGACGAACATGCTGACCGATCGTATGGCCGGATAAATTTTTACAGGCATATATATACTGATCAGGATTCAGCTGATTCAGAGAATCAGTCAATTGCAGGAAAACTTGCTGTACGGCTTTTTGCAGTTCCATAAAAGTCGTTTTCTAAAAATAATATTTTTTTAATTACCGGGCGAGCACTTTTATTTCAACCGTTACTTCATCAGAAATAGTGCTGGCGCCGCCGATGTCATAGTCCCTCCGGTTCATTTTAAAGCTGCCCGAAAAAAGCCACCCGTTTCCATTTTTTTCAGCAGTAAACGGCAACACAATTTCTTTGCTTTTGTTTTTAATCGTCAAAATACCCCTGGTCTCATACGATCCTTTACTTCCGGTTTCTTTCACAGAAGAAGATACGAAACGAATCTGCGGATAGTTTTTTACATCGAAATAGCTTGCTTCTTTCAGGTGTTCATCTCTCGATTCGTTGTCCGTATTAATGCTTTCCGCCCTGAACGTTACCCGGAATGACGCATTGGTCAGATCATCCGGATTAAAAACGATATCTGCCTCCGGAGCATCCAGTGAACCTCCGGTTTTAAATCCAAAATTCTTAAGACTGAACCGAACATTGGATTCAGTGGCTACAGGATGATACTGGGCGAAAGCGGACTGGAACGAAAAAAACAAAACAATGAATAATCCTTTTTTTAGCATAACTATTTCTGAAAATGGCGTGTATCGCTTTCTATTTTCTCCTTAGTTGATTTTCCAGACGATTCTTGTAAATAAAAATCAACGACGCACAACAGACAAACGTAATAACCGCATAAATAAAAAGCAAGGCATCCCCTCCAAAAAAAATCCCAATTTTTGTAAGATGAAAGTACAGCGCGCCGGTCATCATCACCAAACCTAAAATGGCGCCATATCCGGTATAGCGTGGAATCAAAATCAGGATGGCAGCCACCAGTTCCAGTACACCCGTTCCAATCCGTCCATAGGGTTCCATACCAATCCGTGTAAATAACTGAACCGATTCCGGCTGGGCAGTAAATTTGAAATATAATGTCTGAAGCAGTATAATGGCCGGGACCAGCCTCAGGATCCATATACCGACGGTGCGCATATTCATCAGGTTGTTTTTTGGTTTATTGTTTTAGGATTTTTTGCCAGTTTGTGTTCGCCCGGGCATGAAGATTTGATTCATCCTGATTCCATGTTTTCAGCGTATTATTAAAAAACCGGTTATAGAATAGAAATAATTTTCCGTCGATAATTTTAAAAGTCTCAGGATCTACTTCAACCTTTGAACCATCGTGACCCATGGCATATGCGCACCAGCCGCCATATTGCGGTTCGTATTTTTCCGGATTTGACAGAAAACTATTCAGGTTCGCCGTATTTGTAAAATGATAGTTCACACCATGGTATGTTGAAGAGAATGCGGATTTTCCCTTTTCTGCTTTACCCACATTAAAATAAGCCACCGGATCGTATCCTTTAATCGCGATCCCGTCATCGAGATTAAACTGCTTCATCCGGAAAGCATCTGTCTGTGAAAAACCTGCAGAAGAAGAGAATAAAAATAAAAGCAGCGCCAGCATTTTCATTTTTAAAATTTGATCAAAACTATGGTGCTTCCCGGCTACCGTTTGTCGGTTAATTGACAGAAATGCGTTTTTGTAAGTTTTTAACATTCAGAAAGCAGATTTCCTGGCGGTTGTAGGAAAGTATTCCCTCCGCTTCCAGTTCGTTAATCATGGTCGTCACCGTTTGCCTGCTGGAACCGATCAGGTTGGCAATATCCTCATGTTTCAGATAGTTCGGTATGCAGAATCCCTCGGGCATGGTTTCGCCGAGTTTATTTTCCACCAGTTGCCAGAAAAAATGAGCCAGCCTGGTTTTTACATCCTTGTTCAAAAGATTCAACAAACGGTTTTCAATCGTTCGCAGTTTGGCGCCCACCTGTTTGCTGTAACGGAGTGCAAGATCCGGCCGCTTCTTTAGCAATTTTTCAAAGTCTTCGATATGAAACGCACAGATGCTCACGTCCTGTTTATAAGCCTGCGCGAATTCACCGTGCAGATTACTTCTCTCCAGGGTTATTTGCCCGAACAGTTCACCCTTTTGAATGATCTCACTTATTTTTTCATTGCCTTCCGAATCGATATGACCGATACGGATATATCCTTCTTTTACAAAATAGATCTTATTATGATTGTAGGCCTCAAAGTAAATATATTCACCCTTTGGCACTTCCAAAAAATGGTGCTCGATTTTCAAATCTTCATAATCTGCATCGGAAAGATGACACCATAGATCGTAATTACGGATTAAAAGCATTTTATCATCAACGGACATAATCGGAATTATCTGTAAAATTACCGAATCAGCAACGAACGGGCAGGCAATTTTACTTTAGATTTACACAG
>DASXKM010000341.1:0-2699 GCA_036496825.1 Puia sp.
TTTTACCGGGTGCCGCGGAAGTTTTTGCCAGCTTATCAATATCGGTAATCATGTTGATCAAAGATGATTTGCCAACATTACTTCTTCCTATAAACGCATACTCCGGAAGGTCTGTGACCGGACAGGTTTGACAGGAAGGACTGCTGATTATATATTTTGCCGAGCGGATCTCCATACTGCAAGATATGATTCCTGCGGAAGGGATTATACAGTGATATTTTTATAGAAAGCTAACAGCGAACTGTTTAATTTTGCAGCCATGCCGGAATATGAGCACGATAGAATCGTACCATTCAAAGAGTCTGCAGTTCCCAAAAAAGAACAGGTAACCGCCATGTTCAACAGGATCGCGTTTCGTTACGATTTCCTAAACCGTTTTTTGAGTGGCGGCATTGACAAAAGATGGCGCAAACAAGCAATCAGCGAACTAAATGATTTAAAGCCAAAAACTGTACTGGATGTCGCAACGGGCACAGCGGATATGCCGGTCATGCTTATGAAATTACTCCAGCCCGATAAAGTAATTGGTATTGATATTTCGGAGGCCATGCTGGATCTTGGAAGAATAAAGGTTGAAAAAAATAAGCTTAAGGGCAAAATAAGCCTGCAGACAGGCGATGCGGAGAATATCCATTTTTCCAATGCATCTTTTTTTGCTGCCACTGTCGCTTTTGGTGTTCGCAATTTTCAGAACCTGGAAAAGGGCCTGTCGGAAATATACCGCATATTAAAACCCGGGGGTAAATTGGTAATCCTGGAGTTTTCAAAGCCAAAAAATGGATACTTTCTTCCATTTTATAAATTATATCTGCGGGTGATTGCGCCCCGAATTGGAAAAATAGTGTCCGGAAGTCTGGATGCCTATAAATATCTGAACGATTCGGTAAATGCATTTCCGGAAGGGAATGCATTCCTCGAAATCCTGAATTCAATTGGTTTTAAAGAAACTTATTTCAGGAAACTCAGCCTGGGTATCTGTACAATCTATTGTGGGAACAAATAAATATGCAATTTCTGAAGACTTTGTTATTCCGCTGATTAAACGGCAATTAATCAGGTTTTTGGTCGTTATTTTGATTCAAACTGTACAAAAATTCGAATATTTATTCACCTTTTGTGGCTTGCACAACAATAAAACTATAAGTTATTGATTGATTGTTACTTATGAGTTCTAAATTTTTAAGGCCACGCAAAAAGGGATATACCCGGATTCTGTCCGTTTTTATAATCCTTTCATTTTCGACGCAACTCAGGGCCCAATTGAGGGATAATATTAACCTGCCGGACCACGATGATAAGTTTTATCATCTGGGAATAGCGCTTATTGTTAATACATCACATTTCCAGGTGACTCCGCACCCGAATTTGCTCGGAAGTGACAGCATATTATCGATTAATCCGGAAAACACGGGCGGATTTGGCCTGGCGGGCATGCATACTTTCAACATCAATTCACACCTTGAATTCAGGATAGTATTTCCCCAACTCATGTTTTCTTATAAGAATCTGACCTATAGTACAACATTCCCGAATGGTCAGAAAACGACCGCCACAAAACAAATAGAATCAATCCTGCTGGGCTTTCCATTACAGGTGAAATTTCTTTCCGACCGGATGCAGAATTTCAGATTTTATGTATTGGGCGGTGCAAATTACCAATATGACCTATCGTCGAATGCAACAGCCCGTAAGGCAGATGATCTGGTAAAGCTGAATCCTTATGATTTCAGCATTGAAGCCGGAATCGGGTTTCAATTCTTCTTCCCCGTTTTTATTCTTTCTCCGGAACTTAAGATCAGCAATGGGATAATCAATGTTCATCACCGCGATCCCAATCTGATTTATTCAAACACGATTGACAAACTCAAGTCGCGAATGATTGTTTTTTCACTCATATTTGAAGGCTAGCGGAATTATCTTTTCCTCAGGGTTGCTGAATGATTCCATTCTTTACGGCATACATTACCAGTCCGGCCATTGACTTGGCGCCGGTTTTTGTTTTAAGCTTATCACGAATGGCTTCTACAGTACGCGGACTGATATCAACAAGGTCTGCGATTTCTTTGGTGGTCTTTTCCTCGCACATCATTTTTAGAATGGTTGTCTCTTTTTCAGTCAGATTGGCTTCCTGCGGCAGACTGGGTTCTGTGCGGCGGGTACGCAAGCCAGTTAGCAACGCTTTATTAGTAAGTTCATTGAAATAAAACTCCTGTTCGTAACAGGTTTTGATAGCATTGTAAATATTTTCGGAGTCGGTGTTTTTTGTCAGATAAGAATTGGCGCCGATTTCCATGAGTTTGGAAATCATGGAATGATCGTTATGCATGGAAAGGATAATGACTTTAACATGCGGGTACATTTTACGTATTTCGGGAAGGGTGGCAATACCATCCATGATAGGCATCTGGATATCAAGCAGAATTACATCGGGTTCCATATGTTTCAACAGGTTCAACAGCTGCATGCCATTGTCCGCCTCAGCTATCAGCTCCACATCTTTTTTTACAGACAGAGCTGTTTTTACGCCAGCCCGGAACAAGGCATGGTCGTCAGCGATGATTACTTTAATGGTTCCGTTTAAATCTGGTTTTTTCATACGGTGATTTTAAGAATGCTCTTGGGCATACATATCTCAAAATGATAAATATTTGTGACAGTTACTATAGGGAAACTACGAAATTAAACGATTTCGGATTATA
>DASXKM010000342.1:0-34737 GCA_036496825.1 Puia sp.
TTACCGGAAACCGACATTTCCGAATAAGAGGGAGACCAGGAAAAAATACCGTCAAATGCCGGTAGAGATCTCCAGAATTCTTTTGCATCTACCGGTCCCTTTTCTGTAAACTCAATCCCGTTGCTGTCAACATTTGCAAGAAATCCATTCCTGATTCCCGATTCAAGACAGGACTTCTCAAATGCTTTCTCCGCCGCTACCAGGACCTGGGCGTTTTGGGCAGATAAATGGATACAGAAGCAACCCGTAAAAATCAGAATGAAATATTTTTTCATAACGCAAATGAGTTAATCAAATGTAAAGAATAAAAATCGGGGACCGGTGCGGTATTGGCTGACCGGGCGAAACGGCCAATAAACGGAACGCAACCCTATCTCCCTAAAAACGTATCCATTAGAAATGGTTCACGACAGACCATTTTATACCCGGAATAAGTCATGAAAGACGGTTCATCATTACCGAACAGTTACTCATTGGAAACGATCAAAGTGGCCATGATTGTCAGATCCACTTTATATACTGTCCAGGGCGGCGATACCATACAGGCTTTACAAACCGCGCGTTCACTCCGGACGCAGGGTATCCGGGTGGATATCAAATTAACGAATGAAGAAATTGATTACGGCAGTTATCATTTATTGCATTTCTTCAATATCACAAGGCCGGCAGATATTCTTTATCATATCGGAAAAACAAGTCTTCCTTTCGTTGTCTCTACCATTCTGATAAATTACAGCGAATACGATAAATATCACCGGAAAGGCATTTCGGGTATACTGTTCCGTTATTTGCCAGCGGATACGATTGAATATCTGAAGGTCATTTCAAGATGGATTTTGGGCAGGGACAGGTTAATGAGTTTCTCTTATGCATGGAAGGGGCAGAAAAAATCCATACACGAGATCATAAAAAAAGCTGGCATGCTTTTACCGAATTCGCGTTCCGAATATATCCGGCTTCAGGAAATTTATGGGTGCCAGACAAATCATATGGTAATTCCGAATGCGGTAGATGGTAATTTATTCAAGTTTAATAAGGAAGCTAAGAAAGATCCAAAGCTTGTCATTTGCATAGCCCGCGTTGAAGGAATTAAAAATCAATTAAACCTGATCCGGGCACTGAATAATACAGGTTATCATTTGCTGATCATCGGAGCGCCTGCACCGAATCAACCCGGATATTACCAGAAGTGCCGCAATATCGCGTCGCGCAACATAGAATTTATTGAGCATATCCCACAGCAGGAACTCGTGGCTTATTATCAAAAAGCAAAAGTACATGTACTGCCAAGCTGGTTTGAAACCACCGGATTAAGTTCGCTGGAAGCGGCGGCCATGGGATGTAATATTGTAATCACCGACAAAGGCGACACGAAGGAATATTTTGGAAATCATGCCGTCTATTGTTCGCCTTCCTCAACGGAAAGCATCTTTGCTGCCATTGAAAAAGCCAGTTCCCTGCCTCCGGATGAAATACTCCGGTCAAAGATTGCCTATTCTTATACATGGCATCTCGCCGGCCGCCATACTGCGGAAGGATATAAACAAATAATAAATAACTAATGGGTTTAAAAATTGCTATACTGGGAACCAGAGGTGTGCCCAATAACTACGGTGGATTTGAACATGTAGCCGCGCATCTGTCAAGGGGACTTGTTCAGAAAGGACATGATGTAACGGTCTATAATTCCAGTAAACATCCTTATAAGGAAAATCAATGGCATGGAGTTGATATTGTGCATTGCTACGACCCGGAATACCTGATCGGTACTGCCGGACAGTTTATCTATGATCTGAATTGTATACTGGATGCCCGGAGAAGAGAATATAATATTATCCTGGTCCTTGGATATACCAGCAGCTCCGTATGGGGATTCCTGTATCCTAAAAATTCCATCATCATCACCAATATGGACGGCCTGGAATGGAAACGCAGCAAATACCCGGGTCCTGTAAAAAACTTCCTGAGAAGAGCAGAGAAATGGGCCATAGCATCAAGCAGCTTTCATATTGCAGATTCTCAGGTAATCAAAGAATACCTGGACCAAAAATATCATGTTAAATGTAAACATATCGCCTATGGCGCAGGTATTTACCCGGTAGCTGATGTGAACCTCCTGAAGCAGTATAACCTGGAAAAAAATCAGTACTTTCTGTTAATCGCCAGAATGGAGCCTGAGAATAATATTGAAATGATATTGGATGGCTATACCATGACAAATACAAAAACCCGGTTTGTTGTCATTGGAAACATAACCAACCGCTATGGCAAATCCCTGAAGACAAAATATAAATCAGACTCCCGGATTATATTTCTGGGAGCTGTTTTTAATGAAATTAAAGTCCAGACATTAAGAGCCTTTTGCAAATTGTACTTTCACGGACATAGTGTCGGCGGCACCAATCCCTCCCTGTTGGATGCCATGGCCGCGAGAGCACCTATCGCCATTCACAATAACGTTTTTAACGATGCCGTCGTAAAAGGAAATGCGCTCCGGTTTAATGACGCCAATGATGTCTTCAACATGATCAGTGAAAATCACCTGCCCGACGAAATTCAAATCGAGGACAATTACGTAATGATCGCAAGCGAGTTTACATGGGAAAAAATTGTAAATCAATACGAGTACTATTTTCTTGCCTGTTACCTGAATAGGCAGCCTTATTATCTCTTAAAACATGCAACCCTGCCGGTAAATTGACGTACTATCATGATGGATCTCTTCATGGCATGTTAAGTAATATGTAAATGAAATATTTTAACATCAGAAAAGACATACTAGCCACCCTCGCCTATTTCAACATGTTCGATTACCCCCTGAAGAAGAACGAGATTTTCCTTTTTCTGGGGCATTGTAACGATTACCAGGAGTTCGAGCAGGCTTTGACAAATCTCCTAAAAGACTCAGTGGTGTTTAAAATGGCCGAATTTTACAGCCTGCAAAACGATTTCAAGCTGGCCATCAGGCGGTTCAGAGGCAACGAAAAGGCGATATCCATGTTAAAAAATGCCGAAAGAGCGGCAACTATTATTGCTGCATTCCCATTTGTCAGGGCTGTTGCCGTTTCCGGTTCACTTTCAAAATACTTTGCAGACGAACAGTCCGATATTGATTTCTTTATTATAACCAGGGCAAACCGGCTTTGGATTGCCAGGACCCTTCTGCATATCTTTAAAAAATTTACATTCATCGTACACAGGCAGCACCATTTCTGCATGAATTATTTTATTGATGAGGAGGAACCGGGGATCATGGAGAAAAATATTTATACAGCTATGGAGATCGCCACTGTTTTACCGCTACGGGATAACGGCATTTTCGATCAGTTCTTCAAAGCAAATAACTGGGCCAACGTTTTCTTTCCAAATAAATATTTGCATACTCCTCCTGTAAAGAGTACAGGAAAGTCATGGATAAAATCCCTGACAGAGAAATCACTGAATAACAAATTCGGCAATTCACTGGATAATTTTTTAATGACCCGGACCGCAAAAAAATGGAATGCTAAAACGCTGTCAAATAAAAAAGACAACAAAGGCATGCTGATGAGTATGCATGTTGGAAAACATTTTTCAAAACCGAGCCCGGAAATTTTCCAGAAGACAATTCTCCAGTCTTACGACGACAGCCTCTCGGAAATATTTAAACGCTGCGAACTTTCTGTAGCGAAATGATATAGTAATCTCCGATGTATTTCCAGGGCCATCTGCTCTTAAACCTGTTTTCCATTTTACACAACCAGATATATAACCGGGGAAATTTTTCAGGAAAATCTTCTACATAGGATGGCGGCACTATTGTGCATAGGCCTTCCAGCTCCTTAAATTCAAATTTTTTTTTCAAATTTCGTCTGATAAATCCCGGAGAATAGTACCAGCAGGTAAAAAAATCTTCTCCAATTCTTGCTTCTCTTCCACCAGCACTGAAAAACCGCCTGGTTGCCGTTTTGAATTTTCCCTTCAGCATGAACATTGTCTCCCAGAGACAAAATCGCGGAAGAACAACCAGCACAACGGTTCCGCCGGGTTTCAGCAGCGAATCGAAACTGGCTAACACTTTTTTGAGATCACTGGTACAATTTAAACCCGCAAAATTTGAAAATATACAATCAAAGGGTCTTTTTTCGGAGAGGTTTTCCAATGAGGTAAAAGAACAAAGCTCCTGAGTCACAAGCGCATCCATGTTGTAGACTGCCACTTTCTCCCTTAATTTAGCCTGCATCCCGGTGGAAATATCTGTCGCATGAACATGATGGCCTTGTCTTGCCAGGAAGATGGCATCATCACCTGTTCCTGCATTCAATTCAAGGATGCGACTGCCCGGACTCAGATATTTCAAAAGAAACTGCCTGACCCTTTCCCGCTTATATCCCACGATTCCGTTGTTCCCATATAATTGATCAAAACTGGCCGACTGACCCGTAAATGCGAGCGCAACCCGTTGTTCATTCATATGATTGACCGGTTCATTCATCGGGTGGGCTTTTCCAACAGGTGAAGTTTTTTCCCGGCAATAAATGCTGCCGGTAAATAATAAATGGCAGACAAGGCCTTCTTTATCCGGGCTGCTTTTATTTTTAACGGGTGATTCAATAATTTTTTAATATTATCAAATGCGATATGCTTTCGATAACTCTTATGAACAAACCGGTGTAATTGTTTGTAAAAGGCAGGCTGGTATGTATTACTGAACAGGAGAGCCAACTCATCAGAATCTTTCCAGTTTGTTTTATTGACGAGTTCATTTTTTACCTTTTCAAAAAATACAGTGCCTGGTAACGGATATGAAACAGAGATTCCCAGTTCATAAGGTAGTAACTCATTGATCATCGCTATTGTCTTCCCGATATCTTCTTTCGTCTCACCGGGATAACCAAATTGTATAAAGAAAGAAGGCCTGATTCCGCATTTCTTTAATAAACGGGTGGCCTCGTAGATCTGTTGAACGGTTGTTCCTTTATCCATGGCATCCAGAATTTTCTGGGAACCGCTCTCCGCGCCCATCCAGATATTTTCGCAACCAGCTCTTGCCAGATCCAGAATATTATTTTCCTGCAAAAGCAGATCAACCCTTCCCTGCATTTTAAATTTAAACTGCAATCCTTCTTCCCGGATTAAATCGGCAAATTCATGCACCCATCCCGGCCTCAGACCAAAAATATCATCGCAGAACCAGACATGATCAAATGAATACCGCTTTCTCAACCATTTCAATTCGGCTACAACATTTTCGGGAGTCCGTGAATTATAACGGTTCCCGTAGATCGGTTTGGCGCACCAGTTACATTTAAATGGACAACCACGGGTTGTACCCATATTCATTGAAAAATATCCTGCATGGGCCAGCCACATATCCCGGTAAGGATCCATGTCAATCATATCCCACGCGGGAAAGGGAAGCGCGTCCAGATCTTTTATAACGTTCCGGTGTTTTGTTTTTATGGTAGCTTCATTTTGCCTGAAGGCAAGACCCTCAATAGAAGAATAATCTGCTTTCCCGGATTTCAATGCATTGGATAATTCGAGAAGAGTTAATTCGGCTTCGCCGAGCATTATAAAATCTGCTCCGCTGTCCAGATACATTTCAAAACGGTCGGTAGAATCTGAGCTCGACACAATTACGATGCAACCACTTTTTTTTGCTGCCTGTATCATGACGAAGGCCGCATCGCGCATATTTTCCAGGCACATCTTGGTCAGATAGTTGAAGCCGTCATCATATATAACGAAAATGTCGGGTGTTATCTTTTCAATCACGGGAATGATCTCGCCGGGATCTCTTGAAAACATCGTATCAAAGAATGAAACTTCATAACCATGTAGTTTCAAAAAAGAAGTTGCATATAAAGTGCCCAGGGGTGCATAGGGCCGCCCCGTGGACCATTGTTTCGGATCGAAACGTAGAAAATAGGAATGTGTGATCAGTACTTTTTCCCGCATAGCTTTTAAATTTTTACTGCCGGCCTTAAATTCAGTGAACAGACGCATTTCAGGCAGGTCTCATTATTATCCATATCCAGTTTTTTTCTGAATTCAACGGCTGACTCGCTGTTGATTATCGAATCCAGCGACCCATCCTTTATATTGCCATATGCTTTATGAAAGAAGCAGGGCCTGACGGTTCCATCCGCTTCTATCACTGTGGATACCCAGGGCGCATTGCATTTTTTATACGGAAAAGGATTGAGTCCAAAGTAAGCGGCGTAGTAATAGTAAATCCTTTGAAATTTCTGTGGTGACTCAAGAATATAATGATTTTTAAATTCATCCTCAAATTCCTCCAGCATTCCCCCGATGATTATTTTCATTTCTTCCAGTTCAGATTCGGTTAGAACGATTTCCTGCTGCCGGTCACCAGTCCAGACTGACTCTCTGTTGAAAGCTGTACTGCTGACATCAGCAGGTAAAAAACTGATGGAATCAAGTGCTATGTCTTTCGCTGCCGGAATGATCGCCGGCCAATTTCGAAAATTGAGACGATGGATTACAGATCTCCCGGAAATTCGAAAATAAGGATCAACAGCCCTTACGGATTCAATTCCTTCTTTTAGTTTCTTAAAAGCGCCAGGTATATTCCGGATCGCATCGTGCACTACCTCATCTCCATCCAGCGACACAATGATATCATCCACCCATTTTACCAATTGTTCGCAATGCTTTTTAACAGTCAGACCGGTAGAAAGCAGGGTAATTTTTATATTCTGATCTTTCAATATTTCACAGAACCTGAAGAACCGGGGATTCAATAAAGCTTCGCCGCCCGACATGACTACCTGACGGGTCTGATATTTCCTGAAAGTTTTTAATAAGCCGCTGATGTCCGTTTCGTTCAGCTGTCTGAGATGATGATTACCCTTCCAGATATCGCACATAACGCAACGACAGTTGCAGGAACTATGTGGCATCAGGATTACGATCGGCAGGCTCGTGATTTTATCGGTCTGCAGAGTAAGAAACCGGTTATAAGTCTGATATAGTGATTGGATGGCCATATTAAAATCCCTGTATTTCAGGTTGGCGGTATTTCCACAAGCGATGCAATAATTTTATTTCGTATGGATATTTGTGCACGTTGATATTATACCTGACTCCCGCCAGCAGATGCATTGCCTTCCTTTTAAACCGGTTCAGGCGAATGTCCGTTACAGTAGGATAATATCCATTCAATACCGTCTCAAAGTTTTTGATTTTATCAATCATGGCTGGCGTGAGCCATGGAGTCAGGGGATTTTTCCGAAGGTCAAAATTTTCCCAGGCGGGGCTGATCCAGTCCTCCAGTTTGTCAGGAAATTTAAATCCTTTCGAAAGCGCTTCATTATAAAGGTCAGAGCCTTCTGTTGCCACGGGACTATAGGTGTAAAGAATAATCTCGGTATTTGGGTTGATACGTTTTATCTTTTTGATGAAATTGATTTCAAAATCTATCTGCGCTTCCACCTGGGCAGGTGTTGGAGCCGGCATGCCCAGAACAAATGAGTATTCCGGGATGATATCAAATTTTTTCATGCGTGCGGCAAATTCCTCGATCTGATCTCCATTTTGGGTGCCGCCTTTGTCCATCTGTTTGAGTATGGCGTTATTACCGCTTTCTGCGCCAAAAAAAATAATCCGGCACCCTGCTTCACGAATGAGTGCAAGGGATTCGTCCTTGAATTTGTGCATCGTATCAATACGTGCCATGCCCCACCAGCTCATTTTTTCGGGAAGTATTAGTTTGGCAAATTCTACCGTACGTCTTTCCGAAACGAAAAAATTATTATCATGAAATTCAATGGCGTCGGCACCCCATTTATCTTTTATATATTTTATATCCCGATAAATTTTTTTGGCAGATTTCGCCTTCCAGCGGGCTTCATATGTTGGAACGACGGCACAAAACGAACAGGTAAAAGGACAGCCGATACTCGAATGATAAGCAAGTGTTTTATTGCCGAGATAGGTTTTTCCAAGGTATTTATCCATTGGATAAAACTCAGTGAGCTTATCATATGGCAAATCCGGAAGTTCGTCCTGCTCAATCAGATCCTGCTTTCTGGTCTTTACTATCTGGTCGCCGGATTTATAGATCAGGTTTTGTATGAGCTCATAGGGCTCATTTTTTTCGAGTGCACTGATCAGCAGTGGAAAACAATGATCACCGGGTCCATTAACTACAAAGTCAACATAACCCGAGTTCAGAACCGCCTTATATTGATTTGTTGGAAAATATCCGCCCCAGATTATTTTTATCTCCGGGAAATAATCCCTGATTGTCTGAGAAAAGGGTATTGCCTGTTTCAGCTGGGGACCAGGCATAACAGTAAATCCAACATATTTGTAATTGCCTGTTTCGAGCCATTGCATAATTCTCGCCATGGGATCGGCTTCCCGGTTTCCGTCAACGATTACCCAGGGATATTTGCCCTCTACAGAGGCAGCGATGTTCAGGATGGAATTGGGTACGCGGTATTTCGCATGGGCACTTCGCGGGTTAAATAATAATATACCATTCATAGAATTTCCCGGGGCCTCGTGCCCCCCTCCACATGTGGATACGTCCGGTGCTTTTAACTGGTTGCAAAAAATGATATTAAATGGCGGAAATACAACCTGTTCCGCAGAAAACCCGTACATGTAGTAAGGAATGGCAGATATCCAAACGACCGTTAACTATATGATCACAAAATTCAAAGACTTTCTTTACAAAACCGGCCTTTCAAAATCTGAACTGGATCCTGAGAAAGCATACGAAATCTGGTCAGCGAATTATGATAAACAGCCTGGCAATCTGATGCTTGACCTGGATGAAAAGATTTTTACAGACCTGATAGAACAGGTCGATCTCAAAGACAAAGAAGTAGCAGATATTGGTTGCGGCACCGGCAGGCATTGGGAAAAAATATATGCAAAAAATCCTTCGGCCGTCATTGGTTTTGATATTTCCGGGGCGATGCTCGAACGCCTGAAAAGCAAATTTCCATTTGCCAATACACAAAAGACAACGGACAATCTATTGGCATCAGTTCCGGATGCCTCCATAGATTTTATTGTTTCAACGCTGACCATTGCTCATATAAAAAACATCAGAGAAGCCATTGCATCCTGGTCCAGAGTTCTGAAAATGAATGGCGAAATACTGGTTACTGATTTCCATCCTTCCCTGCTTGCAAGAGGCGGCAAAAGAAGTTTCAGTCATGGCGGCAGGAGTCTGTCCGTAAGAAATTATACTCATTCGATCGAGAAAATAAAGCAATTTTTTTATGATGCCGGACTCTCGCTGATCCGGGAGGAAGAAAGGACCGTGGATGAAAATGTAAGATCATATTATGAAGCAAAGAATGCGCTGCCCGTTTACGAGCGCTTTAAAGGGCTTCCTGTTATTTACGGATTATACTTAAGGAAACAACGTGCTGCTTAATCATCTATCCATTATTAATTCAGATCAGCCGGTAAATATTGCCATTTACGGAGAAAAAATGATGGCAATCGGACCCGGGCATGTAAATAATTCCTCTGATCCATTGCAGCTTCGGTTTACAAATGCCATCGCCATTCCCGGTCTGATCAATTCGCACGATCATCTTGATTTTAATTGCTTTTCTGTATTAGGCAATAGAAAGTACGATCATTATACCGACTGGGGAAAACATATCCACGAGTCCCATAAGGAAAATATCAGGGCGGTACTGAGAATACCTAAAAAACTTCGCGCGGCCTGGGGAATGTACAAGAATCTGCTGGCTGGTGTCACAACGGTAGTCAATCATGGCAGCCGGCTTGAAATCGAGAATCCCCTAATCGATATATACCAGGAATCACAAAATTTGCATTCCGTGGCATTCGAAAAAAACTGGAAGTGGAAACTGAATAACCCTGTTCATCTGCGGAGAGATTTCGTCATACATACAGGCGAAGGCACCGACAAGCGATCCGCTGACGAAATTGATCTATTGCTGAAGTTCAATCTTCTGAGAAGAACTTTAATAGGTATTCATGGCGTATCCATGAAGCCTGAACAGGCCAAACGATTCAAGGCCATGATCTGGTGTCCTGAATCTAACCGGATACTACTGGATCAAAATGCCCGCATTCATGAATTGAAAAACAGCACGACGGTGGTTTTTGGAACCGACTCTACATTGACTGGCGGCTGGAATATCTGGAAACATCTGAGACTCGCACGCACACTGCATCAGGTAACCGATGAGGAATTGCTGGATATGATTACCAGCGCACCAGCGAGGTTATGGAATCTCAACAAGGGTAAACTGGAACCAAAAAAAGATGCTGATATCGTTGTGCTGAAAATGAAAAACAAATATGCCGGAGCGAGTGAATTATTCAATGCAAATCCCGAAGACATATTACTGATTATTCACAAAGGGCAAATCCGATTATTTGATAAATCGCTGCTCCCGCAACTCAGGCTCCTGCCGATGAATCTTTTCCGATATAACCAGATAAACTTTAAAGAGAATACAAAATTCGTTGAGGGAGATCTGCCCGGTCTGATTGGTGAAATCAAAAAGTATAATCCGAATATCCATTTCCCTGTTGAAGTTTTCGAAACGATTAATGAATCTCACTATGATTAAAGTCGTGGACATCGTTTACCATCATCATAGTGAATTCAATAAACCTCTGCAGGTGCTGGAAAAACATGCTCCTTCATTGGGTTTTGCCGACTTTATACAGAAATCAATTCAGATTATTTTTGTAAAACACCTGGACTACAATGGCATCGAATATATCAACGGTAAAGCCTATGCTTTTTTCAGAGGCCGGAACAAGTTCTGGCATATCCCTTTTAAAACGCATCGGTACGTCAAGAGTCAAAATCCCGATATCGTATTGGTAGAAGGCCTGATCTTCCCATTGCAGTTAATATCATTAAAATGGATGCTGGGCAAAAACTGCAGAATCATTGTTCAGCATCATGGGGAAAAACCCTTTGATGGAATGAAGGGGTTGCTGCAAAAAATAGCCGACAGGAATATAAGTGCTTACCTTTTTACCTCTTATAAAAACGCATCCGCCTGGATCAACAAAAAAATTATAAGAAATCCATATAAGTGCAAGGAAGTGCTGGAAGCGTCTACAAACTTTATCAGACGGGATAAAGTGAAAAGTCAGGCCCGGGTTGGCATGTCCGGCGTCCACAATTTTTTATGGGTCGGAAGACTGAATAAAAATAAGGATCCTCTAACCGTACTGAAAGCATTTAAAAAATATGGTCTCTATCATCCGAATGCCAGGTTATATATGATATATCAGGACGAAGAGTTACTGGAGGAAGTAAAGAATAAGGTTCTTCAAAGTGTTGTACTGGAAGATGCAGTAAAGCTGATTGGGAAAGTGGATCACCGTGAACTGACCTACTGGTTCAGCGCTGCCAATTTTTACATCTCAGGCAGTCTTTCCGAAGGAAGCGGTTACGCATTACTGGAAGCGATGGCATGTGGTTGCATACCGGTAGTTACCGCAATTCCTTCTTTCGAAAAAATTACAGAAAAGGGGAAATATGGATTTTTATTCCCGCCGGAAGATGTCGAAGCTTTGGCTCAATTGCTTGAAAATCTACATACGATGCCGATCGAAAGAGAGAGGCTGAGGATTGAAAAATATTTCCGTGAAAATCTCAGTTTTAAAAGCATTGCGGAAAGTCTGGGTGACGTGATCAATCAATTGTAGAGGGATAATATTTTATTGCAGGTTTCTCCGATCGGCCAGGTCAGCACGGAATCATGTTTCATGTTTTTATTGTTCAATAACTCCAGCAGCTTTTCTTTCATTTCCTCCTTCGTTTTAACAATATGGTGATGATCGAAATTGATATGCATCGGTTTACAATAACTCAGAACCTGCGTCCCCGCATATAATGCTTCTAAAAAAACGATACCAAATCCTTCATAGGAAGAGGGATGAACAAGTATTCTGGATTCTCTCATGATATCCAATATACTGTCATGGTCCAGTTCACCGCGCAATTCAATCTGACTGGTTAAATGAAAATGTTGAATGAGTTGTTGCAGTTTCCCGCGTTCCGGTCCATCTCCACAAATCACCGCCCTGATATCCGGATGTGTGTCAGCGAGCGCTGCAACCAGCAAAATAATCTGATCAAACTGTTTCAGCGGTATCAGGGAACCCACACCGAGAATATCAATTTTTCTCTCTATCTTTTTTTCTGGAAAAGATACAATGTCAATTCCCGGTGGAATGGTATGGGCTGGTTTTATCTTATAATTTCTGAAAAACTCATCTGCGAGAAAATCCGACAGGGCAATCAGTGATTCCTGTCTGGAGCGGACGATTGAAACATACCGGTTATTCTTTCTGGCATCCTGACCCATTAACCAGGTAAATGACCGTACACCGTATTTCTTCGCCGCAAATTTTGCCAGTAGCGACGCCTCCCCCATCCAGAAGCTAAGAATGCCTGTCACTTTTTCTTCGCGGAATATTTTTTTCAGGCGCCGCCATATCGTTGTCCACAAAAATAAACGCCGTATTCCACCCTTGTTTCTGCCGTTGAATGCGTGTACTTCGCATGCATGCCATTCATAAACTGCCTCAAAATATGGATATTGAAATGTCAACACTTTTATGTTCAGATCCGGATTTGATAATTTGAGATGTTTGACAAAAGCCTGGGGAAAAGGAAGACAGGCACTATCCTGTTCATTGGCAGGAAAACCCGGAATCAGGATAATCAGTGTTTTATTTTTCCAGGTCATCCAATTGGATTTTCTTGTTACAGAAAGAAAATGCGTCGGTGTTATGCGTAATTAAAAGGATGATCTTCCCGTTGTTTGCCAGTATCCGGAGTTGTTTCAGCATTTCTGTTTCGGCAGCCCTGTCCAACTCACTGAACGGTTCGTCCAGAATAAGCAGGTCATAATCTCTGTATAAGGCGCGCGCCAAAATAAAACGTTGCCTTTGCCCGCCGCTTAAATTTTTCCCATTCTCAGTTATCACGGTATCCACCCCATGAGAAAATGACCGGACCATTTGAGCCATACCTGTCAACTCTAAAACATCTTCCATTCTTTTTTTATTATAATTACCTTCCTCCAATGTGATATTTTCAGCTAAAGATGCGTGTAGAAAAAAATGTTGTTGTTTGATATAAGATATTCTCTTCCATAATTTCTTTCTGGTATCCAAATCCGATAGATGACCATTAAAATATATATTTCCTTTGTCCGTAGTTAAAAATCCCAATAATAAATTTACCAGTGTTGTTTTACCCCGGCCGGATATGCCGGATATGCCCATCATGTCGCCTTTCTCCAGTTTCATCGAAAAAGATTTCAGGAGGCTTTTTCCATTGAAATCGAAATCAACATTTTCAAAATCGATGGAAGAAATATGATCCGTAATATCATTTGTTTCCGTCGGATGCCCATCGCTTTTGGTTAACCCGGCCGCCGCATATGCATAGGTCCTTACCTGTCCGGTTAAATTGGTAATTTTTACAATACCGGGAATAATTTTATAGGCGGCCGCCATCAGTGCGCCCAGGGTGATTATGGGGATCGTAGAATGATGAGAGGCAAGAAAATTCAAAACGATGAGAAGAAATAAACCAAATACAGCAAATACCTCAATAAAACGGGTGGGCATATTTTGTATGATCAGCCGCTCAGACAAATATCGATTGAGTCGTTTCTGGAAACGATGATACCGGTTCGTAAAGAATTCATTTTTTGAATTCAGGTTACTCTCTACATAGCCCGTCAATGCTTCCTGCAGATGTTGCATGGATTTTTCACTCATGCTCTTTCCCATCTGGCGGCCTTCATGAAGTCTTCTTTTTATGAATATTGAAATCATGGCGACGGGTGGAACCAGTATCAACAGCAGCAATGGCAACAACAATGGGTTAAAAATTGCGATCGCGGTGACGCTTATCAGGATCAGGATTGCCTGACTAAAAATCTGTTGCAATCCGTTCAATACATAATGGCAGAACTCAACAGGCTGCTGGCTGATATACCTGTTCATAACAGAAGAATCAACATGAATGTAATCCGTATAAGGGCCATTCAGGTATTGCAATAAATTGTCCCTTGAAATCCGGGAAGCCACTCCATATACATAATTATATTGCGCTTTTGAAATGAGAAAAGCCAGGATATTCTTTGCGGTAAACAAAAGAAAAAATAAGCTGATCAGCAAGACCGGGTGTTCATTAAAAAGAGCGGGTGAAAAAAATTTGTCGGATGCCTGACCCTGTGGTTGCGTGTAAAAATTGATCACAAATAATAATGCAATTAAAAACAAAATATCCAGCACACTGATAAACACATCCGCGATTGTAAGTTGCCAAAGTTTGTCAACCTCCCTTCGGTTGAGTATCCTGAATATGTCTTTCACAATCTGCTTCAAGAACCTGATTTGATCAATAAATGAACGAAGATTATTTCCTGCCCCTTTGGTAATACGAAGGTTTCCATGCGCCGGTGTCAAAACATTTAAATATCTTGGGGTTCAGGAACATTCATATGACCAATAAAATACTGACAGTTTTTGCTGTTTTCTTTTCCAGCCTTATTTCGATTGCCACTTATTCGCAAAATACCACGACAAAAAACACAGATAACAAGGAATGGGTTATTAAATCTAATAACTATACCAAGATACTGATTGATATCGACGAGAAGTATTCTCCCGAGTTTGGCTCTGAACAGGGACTGGCTGTTTATGATACACTGACAGGGGTGCCGACACTGGCAAATTTATATGCTCAAAGAAAGGACAGGGAAAATGCAGTCATATTCTTAAATGAGGCAAAGCAAAAGGAAACGAATATTAAAGTAAAACAGGATCTGGAGATCCTGCTAAGCAATACAAAACTAAATTTCCGTCAACAGGACTTTGAGCTCAACAGGGAGGTTCCTTTTTTCAATCCTTCGAGTACAGTTTTTAATGGTATCAAAACATTACTTGACGACCAGACGCCCATAGAAAGACGAAATGCTGCTTTGATCCGCTTACGTAAATATGCCGGTTTACAATCCGGATACTCTCCTCTTACGTCGATCCTCAAAGAACGTACCATACTGCAGATGAAAAAAGTTGATATGATATTTCCTGCGAGGCAAAAAATGGAAGTTATTTTATCGCACAACGGCAGCATAGTAGAAGGTATTCAGCAGTTATTCATAAAATATAAAATAACCGGCTGGGAAGAACCTTATGCCGTAATTAAGAAGCAACTTGAAGAATATGATCAGTGGACAAAGGATTCAGTACTTCCCAAAGGACGCTCTGACTTCAGATTACCTCCTGAGAAATATAAACTTGCCCTTGAAGCATACGGGATTGACATCCCACCGGCAGAGATTGCAAAAATGGCGCATGCTGCATTTAATGATATACAGGAACAGATGAAACCGCTGGCAGAACAAATTGCGAAAAAATACAATCTTCCATCGAATGACTATCGTTCGGTCATGCAGTTTTTGAAAAAAGATCAGATTATTGGCGATTCCATTCTGCCACTTTATGAATCTCACCTGGCAATCATCGAAGACATTATCAGAAAACAACAACTCGTTACTCTGCCAGACCGCCCGGCAATTATCAAAATAGCCACGGCTGCTGAAACGGCCGAGCAACCCGCACCCCATATGGTTCGACCCCCGTTTTTAAATAATACAGGGCAGCGTGGTGTATTCGTATTGCCACTGAATCTGCCGCCTGCACCTGGCGAAAAAATCGATAAATACGACGATTTTACTTTCGATGCCGCATCCTGGACCCTCATAGCACATGAAGTACGCCCCGGGCACGAAATGCAATTCGATAAAATGGTTGAAGAGGGAGTTTCCCTGGCCCGGGCCCTTTATGCGTTAAATTCAACAAACACGGAAGGCTGGGGATTATATTCGGAATATATTACGCGGCCGTTTATGCCTGTTGAAGGCCAGCTCGTTTCGCTGGACTACAGATTACTTCGCGCTGCCCGGGCATTTCTGGATCCTGAATTACAGGCCGGCATCATCACACAGCAGCAGGCACTGACTATATTAATGGTCGACGTTGTCTCATCTCATGCATTTGCACAACAGGAAGTTGAGCGTTACAGCCTGCGTGCCCCGGGTCAGGCCAACAGTTATTTTTATGGGTTTACAAAAATGGTTTCACTTCGAAAAGATACTGAGCAGGCGCTTGGTGTAAAATTTAACCAGTTGCGCTTCCACGATTTTATCCTGTCACAAGGCATTTTACCGCCGGCGTTGATAAGAGATGCGGTTATGAATGAATTTGTGCCGGCTGAAAAAATGCGGTGAGTGCCTTTTTTTAAAGACTGTCTGTCAGCTGAGTTCTGCTGAGGTCCTGTAAGCGGTGCCCTTGAAGAGAGCGACCAACTCATCTTTTTCATTCGTCGTGCGAACATCGTAGATGCCGATTTTGTTGCCAAGGAAAATTTCAACGGCTTCCACGTTTAGCAGTTCACCCGTTTTTACCGGCTTTGTAAAACTGACTGAAGCATCGAGTGCCACAGTGAGATGCCCATAGGAATTACACGCAAAGGCAAAAGCAGAATCAGCGGCCGCAAACAATATGCCTCCGTGAACACTGTTGAACCCATTCATCATATCATCAACAATCCGATATTGCAATTTGCAGTATCCCTGCCTGAATTCAATAACCTGAAGTCCCAGCCATGCCGTAAACCGGTCCTTCTTCAGCATGATCTTTAGTACATCTTCCGGGGAAATTTTTTGTTCACCCATGATATATTATTTGTGATTTTCAAATTCAGGATAACTTTTAGTGAGTCTTTTTTGAAATTATACACCACTATGTTATTCACCGAGATATGGATCCTTTATCTTTTTTATCTGATAGCTGATATTGGAAAATTTTACTTCACAGCGATCGCCTGTAGGTGATTGTGCCAAAAATCCCAGTTTAAATCCTTTGTGCGTTTCGAATTGCAGATGCCTCACCAGGTACCATTTTATCCCGTTTCCGGAACAGTACAATGTAATAACATTATCAGCCTTTGCTATCTTATAAAAAACCTTGTTGGATTTCATTTCTTCAGAATTACAATCATCCGAAATATCTTTTGTAACCACGCTGACCACCCTTCTTGCTCCGGTATAGTCTTTCTCAAAGCAAAATTTTATCCAGTTCAGACTGTCCTGTTTGATTACGATGGCTCCGCCGTCCCACTCGCTGGCAAAGGCATGTTCGATGGATGTAACAAATACAAAATTCTCATCTCCCTCAAACAAGAGTTTGGGTGCGTTATCCGTGTTGTACTTCACATTTGGATCTCTGAACATATCCGTTTTTCCACTGGCAATGATCGTCAAATCATTTCCGTTCACTGAGAATGATTTTGGCATATTCTCCCAATATAACCCGCGGGGAATGCCTTGAACTGTTATTGAATCGGTCGACTGGGCCTCCACATAGAAGCCAAACAGAAAGACGACCGCCAGGAAGAAAAAACTTTTTATCATATTTATTTTTTTCTGAATTTTAAAGGTATGACCAGTTTGAGTGCCGACCATTCTTCACTCAGGGAACATATTTTCTATCAACCCGATCTCAATGCGCCGGCCATTGTTCAGCTTTTGAATTTTTAAAATCTTCTTCCAGTATAGCATA
Source organism: Puia sp. (assembly GCA_036496825.1). Lineage (GTDB taxonomy): Bacteria > Bacteroidota > Bacteroidia > Chitinophagales > Chitinophagaceae > Puia. The sequence goes on from DASXKM010000342.1 coordinate 17,611, forward strand.
ACTGTACGCATCTATCCATTCTCCGCGGATAGGTAAAATTTTTCTTTTACATCCTTCACGTTTCATTCCGGCTTTTTCAAGAACCCTGGCTGACGCAATATTTCCCGTCGCGCAACCGGCTTCCACTCTGTGAAGATTTAGTTCGATGAATGCAAAGGTCAATGTTCTGTTGAGAGATTCGGTTGCAAATCCATCACCCCAGTTCTCCGGAAGAATCTTGAACCAGACTTCAGCGCTTCTAAGTTTTAATTCTCTGAGTTGTAACCCAATCAGTCCCATCCAATGACCGTTGTTTCTGTTTTCCAGGGAAAATACAAATAATGATCTCGGCTGTTCGGTTTGGGCCATGATCCATTCAGTCATTAAACATTCTGTTCTTTGGATCGTCTCAGGACTGCCAAGTGTATTGTATTTATCAGTTTCAGGTCTCGTAAGGAGGTGATGAACATCACTCAGGTCACTTAAAAACAGGTCCCGCATGATTAATCTATCAGAATGATATATCAAGCTCAAAATTTTATTCTGACTTAAAAATATCTTTCAAAACACATTTCGCAGATTGGTAACCACACATACCATGAACACCTCCGCCCGGTGGTGTGGATGCAGAGCAAAGGTAAATGCTCTTTGCCGGGGTTCGATAAGGCGAAAGTCTGAGTGCCGGCCTGGTAAAAAGCTGCCGGATATCCTGTTCGCCTCCGTTTATACTCCCTCCCACATTATTCGGATTATATTCCTCCATTGCGTTTGTGTCCATTGTGTGAACCGCCAGTATTCGTTCCCTGAATCCGGGAGCAAACCGTTCAACCTGTTTTTCAATGGTTGCGCGCATATCACGCACCGATCCGTTGGGCACGTGACAATAGGCCCAGGCCGTATGTTTTCCTGTAGGTGCACGCGTTGGATCGAAAATACTCTGCTGGGCAAGAAGGACAAAAGGTTTTTCGGGATGCTCACCTTTTGAAGTGATTTGTTCGCTTAATGCGATTTCCTTATAAGAATTTCCCAAGTGAATTGTCCCGGCCTGTCCGCAGGGAGCGGCTCTAAACGGGATCGGCGCATCGAGCGCCCAATCGATCTTATAGACGCCCATACCGTAACGGTATTCTTCTAACTGACTCCTGTATGAAGATGAAAATTCATTTCCGGCAATCCGTAATATCTGTTTGGGAGAAAGATCCAGAACGAACGCCCTGGCACTTGGAAGGTCATTTAATTTCTCAATCCGGAAACCTGTTTGTATTTGTCCGCCAATGGATACAAAGTAAGCAGCGAGTGCATCGGCTAATTTCTGTGACCCTCCTTTTATAATCGGCCATCCTTTCAGATGGCCCTGGATCATCAATACCAATCCTGCCGCGGAACTGGCTATTTTTGAAAACGGAAGAAAACCATGGGCAGCCGTTCCTGCAAATAGACCTTTTGCTTTTTCATCCTTAAAATATTTTCGGCACAAAGTGTTTGCCGGGAGCAAAGCGCTCATTCCAAAATTTGCCATGGCCAGCGGATGACGTGGAATCCGCAGCGGCCCAAGAACATCGGACTCTATCAAATGCCATTCACTTAACAGACGCGAAAATAATTTTGTATAAGACTCTCCGTCATTACCCAGAGCGGATGCCGTTTTTTGCAGCGAGCATTCAAGCCATGATGCGCTTCCATCATCAAAGGGATGCGCTACAGCATATTTCGGAAAAATATATTCCAGTCCGAATTCATTCAGTGGAAGGGATGAAAAAAATGGGGAGCTGGCTGCCATCGGATGAATGGCGGCGCCGATATCATGTGTAAATCCGGGCAGGGTTAATTCCGCAGAACGCATATTACCGCCAAGCGTGGAGTCAGCTTCAATCAATAATATTTTCAAACCGGATTTTTGCAGTGTGATAGCTGCTGACAAACCATTGGGACCTGAGCCGACAACGACCGCATCAAAATCAACGGCTGACCATTTCATCCTTAAAGGTAAACATTGATCAATCGATGTGCTACTTACAACCCGATGCCTGGCCTCCTGCCTGCTGCTTCAGGCCTCCTGCCCTTTACCGTTTTTCGTAAGGAGGAGTTTTAGGTGCCGCATATCCCTTTTTTTGAATTTCATCTTTTATCTCTGCAATGGCACGTACCAGTTGAGGATCGATTCCTTTTGCCATGCTGCCCAGATCCTCTCTCACTTCAATATCGGGATCTACGCCATGCCCTTCTTTGAACCATGTACCGTCAGGATTCATCATCCTGAAACTGGGAACTGTAATTGCGCCGCCATCAATCAGATCGGGTGCGCCACTGATACCTATAAGCCCTCCCCAGGTTCTGGCACCGATCAGCGGACCAAGACCCCTTTTTCTGAAATAATCCGGGAACGCATCGCCCCCCGATCCGCTCCATCCATTGATGAGCATTACTTTCGGACCAAAATTTGAAAATGGCGGCCATGGCAGGGATTCGCCATCCCGGGTAGCCCAATATGCCAAAGGTGTTCTATTTAATAATTCAATAAACCGATCCGGAATCTGACCACCATCATTGAAACGTTCATCAATAATTAAAGCTTTTTTATCCCATTGAGCATTGAATTGCCGGATGAGTTCATTCTGTCCGTCGATACCTGTACTGGGCACGAATATATAACCAACTTCGCCGTTGGTGGATGTCTCTACCTGTTTTCTGTTTCCTTCTATCCATGCAAGATTTCGCAAACGGTACTCATCGCCCATGGTTTGAACCACTACCTTCCTTGCAGTATTCCAGGAGGGTGTTGTATTATAGGTAAGCTCTACCGGCTTATTTGAAAGGTCCTGGAATAACTCAAAGGGCTCATGTGCCGTTGTTAAAGGCATTCCGTTTACCGCCAGAATATAATCTCCTTCCCTGATCATTACCCCAGGCCGGTCAAGAGAAGATCTGGCTTCCGCATCCCAGGGTGCTGCGCGAATAATTTGCTTTACTTTATAATAACTGCCATCCGCTTCCCAGTTAACACCCAAATATCCGACGGCAGAATGTTTTTCTGTTTCCAGATCACCGCCTCCATGATAGGTATGGGATGAACTCAGCTCTCCGATCATTTCACCAATGATAAAATCAACTTCCTCGCGGGTCATCGCGCCTTTCATCATCTTTGCATATCGTTCTTTCACCAGGTTCCAATCCACGCCGTGCATGGTGGAATCATAAAAAAAGTCACGTTCAAGTCTCCAGGCATCATTAAATATCTGCTGCCATTCCTGCACCGGATCAACCAGCATTTTCATTTCGGCAATACGCAACGGTTTTTCAAATTTCTGGTTTTCTTCTCCCTTCACGATTGCCCAGGTGTTGTCGCGGTGTAGCAGTAATTTGTTTCTGTTCGCGGATAACTGAAAGTCATCAATATTTGCCAGAATGGTCTTCACCTCCCGTTTGTCGATATCATAATACTTCAGCGTAGCTTGTTTTTCAGCAGAACCGGTTCCGGGAGATTGTAATAAATAAATCTTCGCCTTGTCGGCATCCAGACTTATATAATGACCGGAAGGAATGGGAAGAATGACCATTCTGAATTCCAGACCATCCGGTTCAATATCGACCGGCTTCACCACTTCTTTTTCTGCTTTTGACGCAGGTCCATTCGGTCCTTTCTTGTTTTTGCTGCTGTCGGTTTTGGCATTTTCTGGCTCCTGCTTTTCAGATTGTACAGCTACGGTATCATTCTTGGGATATAATAATGAAGGAGTTGTTTTCTTCAGAGAAATCGCAGCTATCTGACTGGCATTCCCATATATAAATGAATTATCAATATCGCTATAAGAGGGGTTGAAGGACTGATTCGTTAAGAGGTAAATATATTTTCCTTCGGGATCAAAAACCGGATTACTGCAATCGTAATAACCATCAGTAATCTGTCTCTTCACCTGACCGTGGGAATCAAAAAGAAAAATAGCATTATGCGAATTTTCAAGATCGCGGCTATAGACAAACCACCGGCTGTCGGATGACCAGCTGACGGTGAATCCCTCCAAACTTCCTTCCGAATAACGAAGGGCCTTATCAATTTGTGTTGTCCGTCCGCTATTCAGATCATACATCTGAACGCGCATGGCCTTGTCAATAAACGCAATTTTCTTGTTGTCGGGCGACCAGAACAGTCTGTATCTGAACCCCGGCCCGTAGGAAGTTAGTTTTTTTGAATCGGCGGTGAACGAGTTATATGGTGAAATATACAGTTCATATTCGCCTGAGCGATCGCTCCAGTATGCTATATTTTTTCCATCCGGCGACCAGGCCGGATAACGTTCAGCAATACCTGATGTTTGCGTCAGATTTTTCACAAATCCATTTTCCGCCGGCAGAGAAAATATTTCCCCCCGTGCACTCAAAAGCACCCGGTTGCCATCCGGACTGATAAAACTTTGCTGAATCACTTTTTCCGTGCTTACCCATTTTGGTTTCAGCGCTGTTTCATCCGTCATCACGGTTACCTTTACTTCTTTCAATTGCTTGGAATCCAGTTGATAAAGCCATAACTTCCCGGCGGCTTCAAAAACGATATCCTTCGGACCCAGCGAAGGAAAGTGCACGTCATAATCGGTAAAATGGGTTATCTGCTCAAAAGATTTAGATCCCAAATTGTACCGCCACAAATTCATACGGAGATCGGCTCCGCGGTCTGATAAAAAATAAATCATGTTCCCGGTCCACATCGGGAACTCATCGCCGGCTGATTCTGATCCCGAAATATTTTCGGAAATGAGTGTCTTAAAATTGAAAATATTAATATCCGCTTTCCACCCACCCCGGTAACGTTTCCAGTTCCGTCCCGCCTGTGTACGAAAAGTCAGGGCCATTTGATTGCCGTCAGGTGAATAGGATCCGAATTCTGCATAGGCAAGTGGCAATTTGGATGCGGGTCCTCCGGAAACCGGTACCGTATAGAATTGATTGAACCTGGCTTTTCCACTTTCCCTGTTGGAAGCAAACAAAATATTTTTACCATCCGGTGTCCAGTCGACAACCCGGTCTGTATACCCATGTTCCGTGAGCCGGACGGGAACGCCACCCGTTACAGAAAGCGCATATACATCCTTGTTGCCATCATAGTTACCTGTAAATGCGATCGATTTTCCATCGGGCGAGAATTTCGGAAATGATTCCACACCGGGGGGTGAACTGATTTTATAGGCTTCACCTCCTTCTCTGGGCACCATCCACAAGTCGTTCGCATAAGAAAATACAATCTGGTTTTCCGACACGTCGGGATACCGGAACAGTCCTGCATCAATTTGTGCATTCAGATTATCAAGAAATAATACAAAGCTTATAAAGCAAATGATCCGTTTTCTCATTTTCAAAATTTTTGGCTGATAAATTTATCGAAATCTATTTGCACTATTCGTTAAATAATGGGGGAATTATTTTCGCAAAAATATGTGCTTCTAATGTAGTACCTTAAAAAATCATAGTCATATATTTCATTTCTTTATTTTTTCTTCCCCTAACCACTATTTATGAAATTTTACTTTAGCCTGCTGTTATTTTGCTTCTTCTACACATCCATTGCCTTTTCACAAGCAGTCGCAAGTCCGGACAGTTTAATTAACAAAATATCGGACAGCCTGATTAAAAAATCATCTGCTGATTACGCAAAAAATATTCGGGACAGTGTTGTAAAAAATGTAAAGGACAGTCTTTTCTGGACCAATCTGGAAAAAACAGCCACATACCCGGTTATAAAAAATAGCAAATGGTCAGGCGTTTTCGCCGCCAGGAATGTAACGGAAAAGCCCGATGCCACTATGAAATACAAATTGCTTTTCAATATGACCATCTGGTCCAAAGACAGTACCGGTCGGCGTAAACTGAATGAAGGGTTAGCAGAAATCGGGCGCATCATCAACCTCCATGTGGCTTCGGGTGTACCCAGAGAAAATCTGGAACTAGCCATCGTTATTCATGGTGGTGCCATGAATACTTATTTGAAAAATGAAGCCTTTCACAAAAAATTCCAAACAGATAATCCAAACCTGGATATCCTGAAACAATTCACAGATCTGCATGCCAGCCTGATGGCCTGCGGACAGGCAGAAATATTTTTCCGCATTCCTGCAGAAGATATGATCCCGGAAGTAAAAACGGCTTTCAGTGCCCAGGTTGTACTTTCTACCTATCAGCTAAAGGGATATGTACTTTATAATATCGAAGAAGAGAAATAACTTCTGGCAGTTATGACGGTTCCGTAATGAGATCGCTGTTCCAAACTATCTCCTGGCGTGAGCCATCCTGGAATCTGATTTTACGATGTACTCTAATGCATTACATAAAGCGTCTATTTCTTCCTCCGTATTGTAGTAATGAACGGACGCTCTGACAACGGTTGTCAGACTGTTCCTGTTCATATAAATCAATGTTGATTCAGCCAACCCCACGGAGACATTTATTTTTTTTTCGGCAAGTTCCTTTTTGACGTGCGAACTGCCTATGCCAGACACCGAAAAAGTAACAATCCCGCTTTTTTGTTCTCCGTGGTCATGTATATCAATCCCATCAATTTCTGCCAGTTGCCGTCGCATAGTGGCGGCCAGGTATTGTACCCGCTGCCAGATCCTTCCCATTCCAATATCCAGTGCGTATTCAATGGCTTTCCCCAGTCCCAGCGTCAGTGCCCGGTTCCTTTCGAACAATTCAAAACGCCTGGCATCCTTTCTTATTTCGAAAGCGTTTTCATTTATCAGATGTGCCGTATGCCCATCCATAAAAATGATTTTCAAGTCATCCTGAATCTCCTTTCTCACGTATAAAAAGCCGGTTCCGCGAGGCCCGCGCAAATATTTTCTGCCTGTTGCCGATAAGATATCACAGCCGATTTCTTTTACATTGATGGGTATCTGTCCAACCGTCTGACAGGCATCCACCAGGTATAAAATATTGTGCCTGCGTGCTATTTTTCCGATCTCAACGACTGGTACCACGGTTCCGGCAGTGGAAGCTATTTGGGTGATCGCGATCAGCTTCGTCTTTGATGTGATGGCATTTTCGAGCGCCTGAAGAGAAAAATTTCCCAAGTCATCATTCGGAATCACTTTTATCTGTATACCGTATGTCTGTTCTGCGTTCAGGAAGCCCAGGATATTCGTTACATATTCCATTTCAGAAGTAATAATTTCATCGCCCTGCTGAAATTTGATGCCATTGAAAGCCAGTCCCCATGCCATACTTGCATTTTCCACAATGGCCACTTCATTCTTTTCCGCATGAATCAGCCGGGCAATGAGTTGGTATACATTTTCCAGCTGCTCTTTGTATTTATATTCTGTTTCATATCCACCCCGGCCTGCTTCTTCGCTTAAATATTGAATAACCGTTTCAACCACCATGTCCGGTGGCAGGGAGGCACCGGCATTGTTAAAATGGGTCCACTCAGAAGTTCCCTTTGTTTCGGTACGGAATTTCTGGATTTCCTTTGCGCTGAAAGTTTTTATCTCCATGAAATTTTTATACAAAGTAAACACCTAAAACAACCACAAAACAGATGCAGAATTACTAATTTTGAGCATAACAGATTAAGATGGAACCGACAACCACTTCTATCGTTCATGATTTCCTGTACTTACGTATCGCCGGCCGTCTCGAAAATCAGATAAGGCAAAATCTCCTGAAATCGGGGGATAAGCTACCATCCGTGCGGGCATTAAGTCGGGAGCAGGGTATCAGTCTGAGCACTGCATTCAAGGCTTATGTGGAACTGGAATCCATGGGCATGATTGAAGCAAAACCAAAATCAGGTTATTATGTCAGGGTTCTGCCGGCCAGATTTTCAAAGGCCCCGGAAATTAAACCGCCGCTAAAAAAGATCAGGCGGGTAAGTGTTACGCAGATGATTGCCATGATACATCAAAATATGGAGGAAGAAGCTGTATTGCGATTGTCACTGTCTGCGCCTCCTGTTAATCTGTTACCATTGGCGAAGCTGAGTAAGTCGATGGCGGAAGCGATTCGTAAAAGTCCGAATGGCAATATTAATTACGAGAATGTACAGGGAAATATTTCCCTTCGAAAACAGATCGCCAAACAGGCTTTCAGCTGGGGAGGCAATATCACCGAAAATGACGTGGTTACCACACAGGGTTGCATGGAAGCACTGGTATTTTGTCTGCGGGCTGTTACCAAACCGGGCGACACCGTTGCCATCGAAAGCCCAACCTATTTTGGAATATTCAATGTAATGCTCAGCCTGGAATTAAATGTTTTGGAAATTCCGGTTCATCCTGAAAATGGGGCGGACATTGAATATCTGAAAAAGGCTATGGAAAAAGTGGAAATAAAAGCCTGTCTGTTTGTAACCAATTTTAGTAATCCGGTTGGCAGCTGTATGCCCGATGAAAAGAAAGAAAAACTCGTTCGTTTTTTAACGAAGAAAAAAATACCATTGATCGAAGATGATATTTACGGAGAAATATATTTTGGAAAAAGCCGGCCCCGCACCTGCAAAAGTTTCGACAGGAACGGCTGGGTATTGCTATGTTCTTCCGTATCTAAATCCCTGGCACCGGGTTACCGGGTTGGATGGTGTATACCAGGCAGATTTAAGGATCAGGTTATTCAAATAAAAAGTATGCACACGGTTACATCCGCAACGCCAACACAGGCAGCCATCGGCCATTTTCTTGAAACCGGTCGTTATGACCTGCATATGCGAAATCTGAGAAGGGGTTTGTATATCCAATGTCAGCAGTATACGCAGGCAATTTTGGATTATTTCCCTCCCAACACTAAAATAACGCGACCGACGGGTGGATATGTATTATGGATCGAACTCGATAAAAATATCGATGCATTCAGGCTTTACCAGGAAGCACTGGCAAAAAATATCAGCATCGCACCCGGACAGATTTTCAGTACCGATTCACGCTTCACCCATTTTATACGCATCAGTTTCGGAATCAGTTTTGACGAAACGATCGATAAAAGTATCAGGGTTCTTGGCAACCTCGTAAAAGCGCAAGGCGCAAGGCTTAAGGCTTAAGGCTAAGGTTCTTCACTCTTATACTTTTATACTCTTATACTATCGATGTTGTTTCAGTTTCGCAGTAAAGTGTCTTAGCATGGGCGCTTCCTCAATAATATGCAGCCCTTTTATTTTGTCTCTGTTATTAAATACTTCAATGATTACTTCCGCCACATAATCAATATGACTTTGCGTATATACTCTTCTGGGAAAGGCCAGTCGCACCAGTTCGAGCTGGGCAGGAATAAGTTGATTGTCCTTATCATATTTTCCAAACATCAGTGAACCGATTTCGACACTGCGGATACCTCCATGCAGATACAAAGCGCCCACCAATGCCTGACCTGGATATTGTGTTACGGGAATATGCTCAAGAAACTTCTTTGCATCCAGATACACCGCATGACCACCGGCGGGCTGCATGATGGGCACATCAGCCGATATCAATTTATTGGCGAGGTATTCAATACTTCGTATTCTGTATTGCAAATAATTCTCGTCCATTACTTCCTTCAATCCGATTGCGATCGCTTCCAGATCTCTGCCCGCCAGTCCTCCATAAGTCGGAAACCCCTCGGTGATTACCAACAGGTTTCTGCATTTTAATGCAAGATCTTCATTTCGCATGGCGAGAAACCCACCGATATTGGCAAAAGCATCTTTCTTCGCACTCATCGTGCAGCCGTCAGCATACGAAAAAAGTTCGCGGGCAATTTCAAAAACCGGCTTATCATGATATCCCTCCTCCCGCAATTTTATAAAATAGGAATTCTCGGCAAACCGGCAGGCATCAATAAAAACCGGGATATTATTTTCAGAACAAATCTTTTTTACGGACCGGATGTTTTGCATGCTGACGGGCTGACCACCACCGGAGTTGTTGGTCACCGTAATAATACAAAGTGGAATATTTTCGGCACCTTTTTCGTGAATGATTTTTTTGAGAGCCACCAGGTCCATATTACCTTTAAACGGTGCTGGAACGGCCGGATACTTTCCTTCTTCACAAATCAGATCAATGCCTTCCGCACCGGAGAATTCAATATTGGCCCGTGTAGTATCGAACAGGGTATTGCTCAAAAAATATTTACCCTTCCCTCCAAGTATACTGAATAATATTTTTTCGGATGCCCTGCCCTGGTGGGTTGGAATTACCAGCGGCAAACCGGTGATTTCCTGTATGGTCTCTTCAAAACGAAAGAAACTCGGGCTGCCTGCATATGATTCATCACCATGCATGATGCCTGCCCATTGACTGCTGCTCATGGCACTCGTTCCGCTGTCAGTTAATAAATCGATTAATACATCTTTCGACCGGATGAGAAAGGGATTATAGAAAGCCTTTTCCAGGATTAGTTTTCGTTCTTCGGCTGTATTGAAATAAATGGGCTCAACAGATTTTATCCTGAATGGTTCTATGATTGTCTTCATACAACGTATCGTTTAGAAGTGAAATAAAAAGGAGGAAATAAATATTGCGGGAACGCGCTGGAAATTCAGGAGGGACGACCAATGATATTTTTCCAAATCTGCATCCGGCAAAGATGGTATTAATGAGGCAGAAGAAAAAATTAAAACCGTTATTGTTTCTTATTTTTATCGACTTCTAACAGGGATAGCCGGATGGAAAATAAAAAATCGATTGCTGTTGCACGCTGGTACCGTTTGATACCGGTTGTATTTATCACTTATAGCCTGGCCTATCTGGACCGGGCCAATTTTGGATTTGGTGCCGCGGGCGGAATGGCAGTCGATCTGCATATAACCTCCACGATGTCATCGCTGATGGGGTCTTTATTCTTTTTAGGATATTTTTTCTTTCAGATCCCCGGAACGATCTATGCTTCCAACAAGAGTGCAAAGAAATTGATATTCTGGTCGCTGATCCTCTGGGGTTTGTTTGCGATGGCTACCGGCCTGATCAATCACGTGAAAATTTTGCTTGTCATCCGGTTTATGCTGGGTGTTTTTGAAAGCGCCGTTTTCCCTTCCATGCTGGTATTAATCAGCCGCTGGTTTACCCGCGAAGAAAGATCAAGGGCTAATACCTTATTGATGTTTGGAAATCCGGTAACCATTCTTTGGATGTCTATTATTTCCGGGTATTTAATTCATGCCCTCGGTTGGCGATGGATGTTTATCTGGGAGGGAATTCCTGCCATCGCTTGGGCTTTCTTCTGGTGGAAACTGGTGAGTGATAAGCCGATGGAAGTCTCCTGGCTGAATACGGATGAAAAGAAAACGCTGGCGGACCTTCTTCAAAAGGAACAACAAACAATTAAACCGGTAAAAAATTATGCTACGGCATTCAAATCGAAACTGGTCATACTACTTTGCCTTTTATATTTACTCTGGAGCTTCGGTATATACGGATTTGTGATCTGGCTACCTTCTATCATACACGCGGCTCCCGGCATTGGAATTGTAAAAACCGGCTGGCTTTCAGCCGTACCTTACCTGATGTCCATAATTGCCATGATCGTTGTTTCCTATTTTTCAGACAGATCGTTAAACAGAAAAATATACATCTGGCCATGTTTTCTCCTGGGAGCAATTGCTTTTTGTTGCCTGTATTTCGTTGGATCGAATCATTTCTGGATGTCCTTTTCCCTGCTAAGCATAGCGGGAGTTTCCATGTATGTGCCCTATGGTCCTTTCTTCGCCCACATGACAGAAATATTACCAGCCAATATCGCCGGAGGAGCCATCGCTTTAATCAACAGCTTTGGCGCACTGGGTGCTTTCGGAGGTTCCTACCTGGTCGGTTATTTAAATGGAATTACGGGTAATTCCGCAACTTCTTATCTGGTGATGGGAGGTTCTCTTTTCCTCTCTTCTATTGCAGGAATTATAGCAGTGAAAGAACCTCAGGGCCGTGTCGCTATTGCCAGAGCCAGACTTTAATTACGATTGACTGAAATGGAACCACCCAGGGATTTGGCAGTTCTCCACTATGGGCATCCTGGTCGGAATAATAGAAAGTAAGCGTGCAGGTTTCTTTATCTGCAGTGGTATAAACCGCTCCTGACAAATGGCCGCCCATAAAGTTCTGCTGGCAACAGGGGAAAAACTGAAATAAGCTGCCTTCACTCACAAACTGCATTGAATATACTTCGTTAACCGATGCACCCGCAGCGTTTATTTCGGCTGTCAGATCACTTTTAAATACACGTTGTCCCTCTCTGTTCCAGTTGCTATCGGTAATATAAATGAATTTCACAGCCGATACGGAAGACGAATCAGGTTTGGGGTAATTGTCCGGAGCCGGAGAATCTTTTTTGCATGAAATTGAAATCAGCATAGTGGCGGCGCATGCGAAGAAAAATAAATGTTTCATAGTTGTAAGTTTTAGGGGTTATTCATCTAATTGATCGAAATGATCTATCTAAAGGAAACATTTGACGGCATCTATTATAAACTGCCGGACGAAAACCGTGATGAACCGTTAGGAAGTTCATAATCCTACAAACCGGGGCACTATCTAATTTTAAATCCGCTGATCGTCGAAATAAGCCCTTCGCCTGGTTATTAATAATTATACAGGGACAATAGAAATGGTAACCGAAACCAGATTGGGCGACCAACATAAGGAAGTATTAATTTTTTTAATCCGGTAAAATGAGTTCAGAACAATTGGAAAAATCATCTGTGTCAACGGGTGTTTTAATAAATATTCCCCTCGGCAGTCCAAACCGCCGTCATTTATCTGACAAAAATCACTTTACAATAAAGCCGGTATCTTATTTGTCAAATCTGACACCCATGCGCGGTATCGCTGCTCTCTTAACGGTGATTTTTCATATTGATATCTTTTTAGGATGGGAGATGATTCCCCCGTCTGGTTCTCCGTTGATGGCTCATCTGTATTTGATGGTAGACTTCTTTTTTATCCTCAGCGGTTTCATCATGTGCCATGTATACGGAAACCGCTTTCTCAAGGATGTGCGGAGATCAGAATTTAAAAAGTTCACGATTGCACGTTTTTCCAGGGTGTATCCGCTTCATCTGGTGACGCTTGTTACCACCATCGTAATACTCTATTTATTTGCAGAAATGGGTGTATCAAAAAATATATATCTCCAGGCTGAAAACAATTTATATTCTGTTTTTACCAATCTGTTTCTGGTACAAGCCATGAATTTTAATAACTGGTTTACCTGGGTACACGCATCCTGGTCAATCAGCACAGAATGGTGGGCTTATATGATCTTCCCTTTTTTGGTAGCTCCCCTTTTCAGACTGAATGCCAGGGGAAGAATTTTCATCTGCCTGTTGTGCGTAACAGGATATGTATGCACTTCCTGGTTTCTTGCGCCATTGGTAACGTTTCCGGCGGAATTCCATTTATCCCCGGCAAAGGCGACGGATTGGTCACTGAATCTGGCTTATCAATATGGATTCGCCCGTTGCCTATGTGGATTTGTTCTGGGTATGATGACTTATCATGCATTCAGGGACCGGTGGTCAAAAAAAATATTTGGAAATGGATGGACGATGATCGGATTTTCAATGGCGGCGTTTATATCCATGCACCTGAACTTACCGGATATTATCACCGTAGCTTTCTTCCCATTCATCATTCTTTCGGGAGCTTATGGGAGCGATGGAATAAATAAAGTCTTTGCAACCAAACCACTTCAAAGGTTGGGTGACTGGTCCTTTTCTATTTATCTGATCCATCAGCCATTTCTTATTCTGGTCACTTATGGCTGGTCAGGACTCAGCGCGGTACAGCCAAATAATTTAAACCAATGGGTATCGCATGGCCATGGTCTGGCAACCAGCTGGGCGATGTGCTTTGTATTAATTATTCCGATACTTTTTATTTCTTATTTATCTTATCGTTATATAGAGAATCCCTCACGAAGGTGGTTAAATGCAAAAGCAGCCTGAACTCAAATCTGACTGTATAAGGACGACGCTTCATGTAACTGCCTCCTTTGTTGCCAGTGCAAGGTGAAATGTTTTTGAATTGTGAGTCATTTGAATCGAAATATTTGTTCTGCCTTGCGGGTAAATTAGTCATCCAGGTATTGTTCTTCACTTTATTTAGCGTTCGTCTGCATTGGTTCGTTCCGCCGGCAAAATCCTGCCGTTTAAATTAGCATTTCTGTTCGGTTCAAAACAATTTCTTTCCGCAAAAACTTCCAAGCGCTATAACATCTCTAATGCTGAAGTTGGGAATCGAAATGAATTATCACTTCCATCTTTCCCGTGATTTTCATGACTTTACAATTTTCCCTCCGGCCGATGGGAAAACGGGACTGCCAAACATTTCTAAAATGTCATAACTAGCATCTATAAACTTTTTTCAAAAACCTGCGCTTGTATAACATTTACTCACATATCGCCAATAACCCCAGCCGTTGTGAGCGGCTGACCTGTGGTGACTCTCTTTTTACCAGTTATAACTGTGGACTCAGAAACAAGTTTGAGGATCTTTGGAGCCATCACAATTCTATCGTCTATGTGATGGAGGGAAGAAAGATCTGGCACACCGGTCACGGTTCTTATGACTTACGGGAAGGCAGTTGCGTTTTTGTGCGGAAAGGAGCTTCCATTGTCGAACAGTTTTTTGATTCCGAATTTTGTTTCTTTCTTTTTTTTATACAGGATGAATTCATTTGTGATGTCCTGAAAAGTAGATCAAACCCGATTGTAAAATCAGTAAAAAACTATGATCCGGTTATCACTATAGAAAACAGCGCCACCGTTCACGCTTTCTTCCAGTCTATGATGCTGTATTTCGACAACCGGTTTAAACCGGATCAGTCTTTACTGGAATTAAAATTCAGAGAATTGATACTTACCATCGCAGATAATCCGAAAAACGGTGAATTATTATCTTATTTCCGCTCCTTACTCCAGGAACCGCAGGCTGTTTCATTGCAAAAAGTAATGGAAGATAATTTTTGTTTTAATCTCAGGATGGAAGAGTTTGCAAAAATAACAGCCCGTAGCTTATCTGCCTTTAAAAGAGATTTTATGCGTGTATACAATACGACTCCGGGCAAATGGCTCATGGAAAAAAGATTGAAAAACGCACTGCACCTGTTGACCAATATGGGCAAGACTGTTTCCGAAGCCTCATTTGAAAGCGGTTTCGAAAGTCCTTCCCACTTCAGTCGCTCATTCCGCCAACGATTTGGCAATTCTCCCACTTCCATCCGCCACCGGATTGCAGTGTGAACGAATGGTTCTGTTGCTGCTGCAATAAATCATAGCAGCCTGGAAATAGCGGAAGAAACGATCGGAAATGCGTTAGCAACGTTTCACCTGGTAGACGATTTGTATTTTTTACAAAACAGCTTTCTGGTATTTATTGCTGAGAATTAACTAATTACCTTCGGACGAACCTCCGGGTTTATGTGACTGATCTGTATATCGGTCTTGTCAGACATGTGGGACCGCCACCACCCTTCATGCTTATTTCTTCACCCTGATACACACTAACCAGACAACCTGCATTTTCAAGGACAGTTTTTATAACCGGATTTCCCTTCATCAGTAAACATTCCCTGGGGGCAAGTGCCAGTACATTGCATCCCAGCGATTCAAATTCCTCATCGGTTACTTCCAGCAACTGATAACCCCGTTGCAACAAAAAGTTTCGGAATACAATGGGCATTAAGGGAGAATACACAACCGCCAGATTGCTATCTACCGGACTCAATATGGACATCAGATGAAACACATCTGCATGTCCCTTGTAATGTGGCAGGTGAACGACAATTACTTCAACACCCAATGGCTTTAATATTGATTTTAGTTGGCTGATACCCTCTTCATTCGTCCGATAAGTATGACCGACAGCCAGCGTATGTTCATCCAGCCAGGCGACGTCGCCTCCCTCCACAGTTCCCGGCGAATGGATGGTACCCAGTATGGGAATGGCTCTTTTTTCAAAAGCCTTTCTTTCTGCCAGTGGCTCATTTATTCTGCCAGCCTTTCCCATATTACAAATGATCATTCCCTTGTTGGTTGCAATGGAAGCATCACGACAATAAATGGAATCCATATTGACAGTTAAGTCCTCGGGCAGATGAAATAAATCCGTCACCTGGTTCTCCAGTATGCTTTGAAATAATTTATATTCTTTCCGGGCAAGGCTTAAATCCGGTTTACCGGCATAATTCAATGCCTGCCAATTCTGATCGACATGCGCATCACTTAAAAATGCCTGCTCCACATTTTTTATGAATACTGATTTTATTTTACCGATTTCAGAATGACAAGTGTAATTCATGTCAGGTTTTTTTATTCCATTTTATGATAACGTAAAAAGGCAGTCCCGGGTAAGATACAATTTTAAAACTTTCACCCGTAATCCTTTACTTCTTCCCCTCCAGAATAAATTCGGTCACCGCCTTCCTGAATAATATGAGTGATGCGGGATTTACATACATCATATGTCCCGCCTCAAAATACTTCATACTAATATTGGATTTGACTTTCTTTTCAAGCCGCAGATGGTCGAATGTATATTCCGTAGCATAAAACGGTGTGGCCAGGTCGAAATAACCATTGAGCACGAGAATTTTTACATTCGGATTCTTGCTCATCAGGCTGGCAAGGTCTTCACCCGTGTTCGGAATATAGAGGCCACCATAGTCGCCGTTCTTCTTGCGACTAAAATCCCATTTGAATCCTTCGGTGTTATAGGCATTTATTTTATAATTAAGTCTCTTGTCCACTTTCAGATCGGTATAAAAATAATTCATGAAAGCAGCGATATAGGCCGGACTGATTTGTGTTGACTGCGGATCATCCTGTGAATTTTCACTCAGAAGGTCCTGATTGATTCCTTTGTAACGCCCGTCAAGCCTTCCGACCGTCAGGTGCTCATTTCGTAACAGTTCATCAGTGAACACTTCTTCCCGCAGGCGCAGATTGCCTTTGCTCCAATACTCCTTACTGACACCGGTGTAAGCCGCGAGCTTATTTAGAACCTGATCCTTTTCCGCATCCGTAATCAGGTCGCCCTTGCTGAGTGCAGCTGCGTACTCTCCGGAAGCAAAACTCCTGACTTCCTTTAAAAACGACTCCAGTCCGTTGGATGCATTGGGTATTTTCTTATGATACCAGGCCACGGCAGCGTAAGTGGGTAAATACAATTCATATGTAAGATCATCCTTGAAAGTGAG
>DASXKM010000343.1:0-2149 GCA_036496825.1 Puia sp.
TTTGGATTACTTCCTCCGTTGCCATCTACGCGCATGAATCCATCACGTTCGTAGTTATTTACTGCATAGGGACAGCGATTCACTGGAATCTGCTCGTAATTCGGTCCCAGCCGGTGACGATGCGCGTCCGGATAAGAAAGAATCCGGCCCTGCAGCATTTTATCCGGTGAATAATCAATTCCGTTTATTACATGCGCCGGGGCAAAAGCTGCCTGTTCCACTTCTGCAAAATAATTCTTCGGATTTTCATTCAATTCCAATACGCCCACATCAATCAACGGGAAATCTTTGTGTAACCATACTTTCGTCAGGTCGAAGGGATTGTATTTATAAATCCTGGCTTCTTCCTGTGTCATTATCTGGATTTTAAGATTCCACTTTGGAAATTCTTTCCGGTCGATGGCCTCCAGCAGGTCACGCTGGGCGAAGTCGGGATCTTTTCCCTTCATCTCAACCGCTTCGTCGTTGCTGAAATTTTTTATTCCCTGGGCTGTTTTGAAATGAAATTTTACCCATACGCGTTCGTTGGCGGCATTGATCATACTGAAGGTATGACTTCCGAATCCGTGCATATGCCGGAACCCATACGGCGTGCCGCGGTCCGACATTAAAAACATGACCTGGTGCAGGCTTTCCGGGTTTAAACTCCAGAAATCCCACATCATGGTCGGACTTTTACAATTTGTATAAGGATCGCGTTTTTGCGTATGAATAAAATCACCGAATTTTTTTGGATCCTTGATAAAAAATATGGGGGTGTTGTTTCCAACCAGATCCCAGTTGCCCTCTTCAGTATAAAATTTCAGGGCGAATCCGCGGGGATCCCTTTCGGTATCGGCAGATCCTTTTTCTCCACCTACTGTCGAAAAACGAAGAAGGGTTCTGGTTTGTTTGCCAACCGCGCTGAATATCCTGGCCTTGGTAAAACGCGTAATATCGTTTGTAACTGTAAATGTTCCGTAGGCGGCACTCCCCTTGGCATGGACGACTCTTTCGGGAATCCGTTCCCGGTTAAAATGAGCCATCTTTTCGTGTAAAATAAAATCCTGTAATAACAGGGGACCGCGGGGCCCTGCGCTCAAAGTATCCTCGTTGTAGTAATACGGAATACCGGCAGCTGTAGTTAATTTTTTTTCATCGCTCATAAAATGGCTTTTAAGTTTTGAAAGGCAGCCAAATATCAGCCTTTAATTTGATTGATATAATTGATTAAATTTATGTTCTGATAGATTAAATTGATTATAATGACTTTTACCCAACTGGAATATATCGTATCAATAGATACCCACCGTCATTTTGCGAAAGCGGCGGATGCCTGTTTTGTAACACAACCCACACTGAGCATGCAGGTCGGAAAACTGGAAAAAACCCTGGGCGTTAAAATTTTTGACCGTACCCATTCGCCCGTCGTGCCGACGGAAGCAGGAAAACAAATCCTTGAACAGGCAAAAAAAATATTATTGGAGAAAAGCAGGGTGTCGGAAATTATTTCCCTGAAAAAGGGAATGCTGGAAGGAGAATTGCGTATCGGGATCATACCTACGCTGGCGCCTTATCTTCTTCCTTTATTTGTACAGTCTTTTCTTCGGAAATATCCGAAAGTCAAACTGATTGTGTTTGAAAAAACCACAGAAGCGCTGCTCGAGGGCCTGCGGGATTCCAGCCTGGACGCGGGGATTCTCGTTACGCCGCTCGATGAAAAAGGAATAAGGGAAGAAGTGCTGTTTTATGAGGAGTTGCTGGTCTATGTTTCGGAGAACAACGGGCTTTTTCGGAAAACCTATGTTTTGGCAAAGGAAATAGATCCCAATAAATTATGGTTACTTGAAGAAGGTCATTGTTTCCGTTCGCAGATGATCAATTTGTGCGAATTGTTCAAAGCCAGCAGGCGGACCAGCCATTTTGATTATGAAGCGGGCAGTTTCGAAACACTGCGGCGGATGGTGGAATTAAATGATGGTATCACTATCCTGCCGGAATTGGCCACGCTGGATTTCTCAAAGAAACAACAGAGTTTACTTCGTCGCTTTAAAAAACCATCTCCCATGCGTGAAGTGAGTATCGCCGTCAAACGCGATTTTGTAAAAGAGCGTCTGGTGAAAATTCTGAAAGATGAAATTCTAAACTGTACGCCTGAGAAGATCAAAAA
>DASXKM010000344.1:0-3465 GCA_036496825.1 Puia sp.
GATGTCATCCTTTATACCCTTATTCAGGAATATATGCAGCATTTTCAATTGGAAACGATCTTCGTTACCTTCAATCTTGTCTACGTAAAATTCGAGAACATCACGCGGTCTGAAACCCAGCCTGGATGTATAAAAAGGGAAGTTAGGCTCCTCTTCGGCAGCTACCCGTATCCCTAATTTAAACGGAACCTTGACAGATTTTTTATATTGCTGCAATTCATCTTTGTTGTCCAGGATGGGAACCACATTTCTGAATCCGGTATTGAGCAGCGAAGCGATGCGGCTGGTATATGGTTTTTGTTTAAAACCATTGCAAATAATATAAGTATCCTTGGTTATTTTTTTCTTTGCATATAACTTCTTAATAATATCGATATCATATGCATAAGAAGTTTCAAGGTGAATATCACTGTTTAAAGCTTCCTCTACGATAAATGAAAAGTGAGAACTCTTGGTGCAGTAGCAATAAAAATATTTACCCTCGTATTTGTGGCGCGCCATTGCAGCAGCAAACATTTTTTTGGCTTTTTTTATCTGCATCCCGATTTTGGGCAGATAAGAAAGTTTGAGCGGCGTCCCGTATTTATCGATCAGGGCCTTTATGTCCACTCCGTTAAATTCTAAGTAATTTTCTTTCACTTCAAAACCTTCCTGTGGGAAATTAAACGTTTGCTGCACGAGATCAGCATACGTATTGTTCATGGAATCATTTGGATGGATGATGGCCGGCCGTTTTAGTTAGTGAATGAATATGATACAAATATAAATTTCTGTGATCAATCGCAAAATAAAAGAGGTTCCGAAAGGATTCGTCAATCCCCTCTGAAACCTCTTTATATAATAGTTATCTTTTTTTATTTTACTGAAGCGATCAGTTTTGCAAACGCCTCCGGTTCATTCATGGCCAGATCAGCCAGCATTTTACGGTCAAGCGCAATACCTTTTTCACTTAGCAAATGGATAAATCTGGAATAAGTTAGTCCTTCAGCCCGGACGGCTGCATTGATGCGGGCGATCCAGAGTGCCCGATATTCGCGTTTTTTAAGTTTGCGGCCTACATAGCGATAAGTCAGGCCCTTTTCTAATACGTTTTTGGCTACCGTGTAGACATTTTTACGTTTCCCGTAAAATCCTTTGGCTTGTTTGAGGATTCGTTTTCTACGGGCCCTTGAGGCAACCGCATTTACTGAACGTGGCATATGATAATAAGTTAAAAGTTAAAAATTAATAATTAAAGGTGACCGAACTATTTGAGGCGCAGCAGCCTTTTTACAAAGTCCAGATTAGCCTGACTAACCTTTCCTTTTTTTGCCATTAATCTTTTTCTTTTTGTTGATTTCTTTGTAAGAATGTGTCTTTTGAAAGCTTTCTGGAATGTAATTTCACCGGTGCCAGTGATTTTGAATCTTTTCTTGGCACTCGAATTTGTTTTAACCTTTGGCATCTTCTGACGAGGTTTTATTTGATACCCTGATGGCGGATCTGCACTGGCTGATCTCTTGTGGGGCCGTTTGGGCAATTCAATCCCGCCGGGGCGGGAAGACCATTTAAAAATGGAGCGCGAAAGTACGGTTATTTTAGCAAAAATGGAAATAATATACTGATCTGTATATCAATACGGGTAAGATATTGGTATCATTTATCGGGGTTTTAACTGTTTTCCACTATTTTTGCCTCCCCTAAAAATCTCAGATCTAATAAATATGGACAAATTGATTTATCTGGTGCCCCTGATGGGAATTGTCGGTCTTTTATATACGTATATAAAATTCAAATGGGTTTCCAGGCAGGAACAAGGCACTGATCTGATGAAACAAATCAGCCGGTACATTGCCGAAGGTGCTATGGCTTTTCTGAAGGCTGAGTGGAAAATTCTTGGATATTTTGTAGTTATCGTAGCCCTGCTGCTGGGTTTTATGGCCAGTACCAATCCGCACTCCCACTGGGCTATTTCAATTGCGTTTATTCTCGGCGCCATTTTGAGCGCTACCGCTGGTTATATCGGAATGCGCGTTGCCACAAAAGCCAATGTGAGAACAGCGCATGCGGCCAGAACCAGTTTGAGTCGCGCTCTTAAAGTGTCTTTTACCGGAGGTTCTGTGATGGGTCTAGGTGTCGCGGGTCTGGCTGTTCTGGGATTGGGTGGTTTATTTATTATTCTGAAAACCATTTTTGCACCGGATGCTGACGTGAATTCTGAAGAAATGCTGCGCACGATTGAAGTACTAACTGGTTTTTCACTTGGTGCGGAATCTATAGCTCTTTTTGCACGTGTTGGAGGTGGTATATATACAAAAGCTGCTGATGTAGGGGCTGACCTGGTTGGAAAAGTGGAAGCCGGAATTCCGGAAGATGACCCGCGCAATCCTGCTACTATTGCCGATAATGTCGGAGATAATGTCGGTGATGTGGCCGGTATGGGTGCGGATCTTTTCGGATCTTATGTTGCTACAGTTCTAGCTACCATGGTGCTGGGACAGGAAACCGTCTCACAGGATAATTTTGGCGGCATGTCCCCTATTTTGCTGCCTATGATGATTGCCGGAACGGGAATTTTGTTTTCTATGGCAGCAACCTTATTTGTGAGAATCAGTGAAAATGCCAGCGTTAGTACCGCCAGTGTTCAAAAAGCCCTTAATATGGGCAACTGGGGATCGATCATTTTAACAGCACTGGCATCTGTCGGGCTGGTTTATTTTATATTGCCCGATACGATGACATTGCGTGGACTGGAATTTACAAAATGGGGAGTACTTGGCGCCATCGCCGTCGGACTTACTGTAGGAACCCTGATGAGTATGATCACAGAATATTATACAGCGATGGGTAAAAGGCCTGTGATGTCTATTATTCGTCAATCGTCCACAGGACATGCAACAAACGTAATTGGTGGGCTGGCTGTTGGAATGGAATCTACCTGTTTGCCGATTTTGGTGCGTGCCACTGGTATTTGGGGTGCATATACCTGTGCCGGATTATACGGAGTTGCGATAGCTGCTGCCGGTATGATGGCCACAACTGCCATGCAACTCGCTATCGACGCGTTTGGGCCGATTGCCGACAACGCAGGCGGTATTGCTGAAATGAGTGAATTGCCAAAAGAGGTCCGGGAAAAAACGGATGTTTTGGATGCTGTTGGAAATACAACTGCTGCTACCGGTAAGGGTTTTGCCATTGCTTCGGCGGCACTTACCTCGCTCGCTTTGTTTGCAGCATTCGTTGGTGTTGCAGGCATTAGTGGAATTGACATTTACAAAGCCAAAGTTCTTGCCGCGTTATTTGTAGGTGCTATGATTCCTTTTATATTTTCCTCTCTGGCAATCCGTGCAGTAGGTGAGGCCGCCATGGCAATGGTGGAAGAAGTGAGAAGACAGTTCCGTACCATACCAGGTATTATGGAGGGTACCGGGAAACCTGAATATGACAAATGTGTGGCCATTTCCACAGAAGCTTCACTTAAAAAAA
>DASXKM010000345.1:0-2213 GCA_036496825.1 Puia sp.
ATTATATAAAACAGCTCTTACACACCGTTCAGTAAAAGAAAGTTCGGATCAGAATAATGAACGGCTTGAATACCTGGGTGACGCCATTCTGAGCGCCATCATTGCAGATTTTCTTTTTAAGAAATATCCATATAAGGAAGAAGGATTCCTTACGGAGATGAGGAGTAAAATGGTAAACCGCGTTCAGCTCAACGACATTGCAGTCAAAATGGGGCTTCGCAAAATATCTTATTTTAATAAATTCGACGGCTCGCTAAAAATGAGCCAGATCTTTGGCAATACACTGGAAGCTGTTGTCGGTGCTATTTACCTTGACAAGGGATACGATAAATGCAGGCAATGGGTCATGGAAAGGATCATTCAGCCTTATCTCTTCATGGAGGATCTTGAAAATCTGGAAATCAATCACAAGAATAAATTGTACGGCTGGGCAAACAAGAATGGGAAAAATCTGGAATTTGAAACCATCGACGAACATATGGAAGGCGGCCGCCGCCTGTTCACTGTCGGAGCCGTAGTAAACGGAGAACTGATTTCACAGGGTCGCGCATATAACAAAAAAGACGCCAGCCAGATCGCTGCACAACTGGCCATGGAAAAACTCGGTCTGAACAAAGTGGAAGGAGAAGAACAATCTCCTAATTAAATTTTCACGAACTCCAACCGCCGGTTATTCGCCTCCCTCTGGTGTATTCCGATCATATTCATCCCACTACCTGCATCAATCCGGATATTGGTCACCACACATTTCCCAGCTACGCGAATCGCAAGTTTATTTATACTGTCGTCTTTTACTTCCGGGATAACATATAAACGATTTTGATCGAGGTAGATCTTCATTTGCTTATTCTTATATGCAATAGCAACATGTTGCCAGTGATCATGAAAATCCGGTTCATAGCTGTTATTTGATGTTATTAAAGTGATCAAAATATATATATTCTGATACAGTATTTATTTAGCCATTACGGTCTTTCCATACATAACTCTATCAGGACTCCATTTGTATTTCCGGGATGTAAGAAACAAACCAGTTTATTATCAGCGCCGGGTCTTGGTATTTCGTTGAGCACGACAAAACCAGCTGCAACCAGTCTTTTTACTTCAGAAAAAATGTCTGTAACCGCAAAGGCAATATGATGAATACCTTCTCCTTTCTTTTCGATAAATCTGGTTATGATGCCGCCGGGATCCGCACTTTCCAACAGTTCAATTTTCTGACTGCCAACGGAAAAAAATGCAGTTTTTACTGCTTCTGATTCAACCAGCTCCTGCTTATAGCAACCTGTGTTCAGCAGGGCTTCGAATAAAGGAATTGAATCGGAAAGGCTTCTTACGGCGATGCCGATATGTTCCAGTTTTTCCATGTTTAAATTTAAAGCTTTTGTGTATAGATTCTAACGTTTAAAGTCCAAAGCCCAAGGCCTAAAGCCAAAGGCCCGAACCCAAGGCCCGAGCCCAACGTCCAGAGCCCGATGCTCAAAGCTCACACGCAAGAATTCCAATTCCCGATAAAATCGATCTCAAAAAAATATTAATTCCCCGTAACCCCAATTTTTGAAAAGCTGCAGTTATTTAAACGTTAGACTTTAGGTGTTAAGCCCCGGGCTTTAGGATTTGCGCTTCCTGCTTATGATGTAACTTTGCTTATGAACCTGCCTGTTTATATGGATTATCATGCTACCACGCCCTGTGACCCGCGGGTGGTGGAAGCGATGCTACCCTATTTCAGCCAGCATTATGGAAATGCAGCCAGCCAGGGCCATTCTTTTGGCTGGTATGCTGCAGAGGCAGTCAGGATCGCCCGCGAGGAAATTGCCTCGCTTCTGAATGCCGACCCAACAGAAATCATCTTTACTTCAGGCGCCACCGAAGCGATCAACCTTGCCATCAGGGGAGTATTCGAAATGATGGGAGACAGAGGAAAACATGTCATTGCCGTAGCCACGGAACACAGGGCAGTCCTGGATACCTGCAAACACATCGAAAAGCTTGGAGCTGAAGTCAGTTATCTGCCGGTTGGGCCTGACGGATTAGTAGACCTGGATACATTACAATCTTCGATCCGTCCCGATACCATTTTAATTGCGGTGATGTATGCAAATAATGAGACGGGCGTTATACAACCGGTGCGGCTCATGAGCGAAATAGCCAGAAAAAAGGGGATACTGTTTTTTACGGATGCCACGCAGGCCATAGGTAAAATTCCTGTA
>DASXKM010000346.1:0-2896 GCA_036496825.1 Puia sp.
CAGACAGGGAACTTTTATACTCTCTGTGATTGGACTGTTATTATATGATAAACCGATTCTGACATTAAGGAATTTGGTCATATTGCAGATTATATCCCAGTTATTTGGATCCCTGGTATTGATGTATTTCGCCAGAGAATATTTATTTCGATTTTTCGAAGCAGATAAAAGAACCATGCAGCGTATGTTTAATTTTGGTAAGTATATTTTTGGCACAAATGTGTGTTCCTCCTTTGGAAAATCTGCGGATCAATTTATTTCAGCCGGAATCATTTCGGCAAACGTGGTCGCCTATTACAATATCGTATCCCGTATCAATAATATGATGGACGTGCCATCCTTCGCCATTGCGGATGTACTGTTTCCAAAGAATATAGAAGCCATGACCAGTTCAGGACCGGACAAGGTGCGTTATTACTTTGAAAGAATGGTTGGTACAATTGTAAGCATTCTGGCCCCATTAAGTATTTTGATTTTTTTACTTCCACATGTCTTTATCGCAATATTGGCAGGCAGTAAATACTACGCGGCCATCCCGATACTCCAAATCGTAATTCTATTTAGTATTTTACGACCCTTCTCATACCAGTTTGGAACCACTATGGATGCAATTGGAAAACCCGCGCTCAATTTTTGGGTAAACCTGCTTGTGATGATTTTAAATTACGGATTCATGTATATCGGTCTGCGTTATACGGGATGGCTGGGTGCAGCTTATGGAGCGGATATGGCAGCCATTTTTTCTTTCCTGATCATGTATTTTGTTCTCAAAAAAGCAATCGGCGTTCAAATCGGGGAAACCGTGAAATGGATTTGGAAATCCTATGCAGAGATATTTAACTATTTCAAAAAAGCAGATAACGACCGCGTACGCTAATATAATAGCCTTGTTTTAATCGTGTTCTTCACATCCTTTAGTAAGCCAATGGCCTGGCTCGAAAGCTTTTTATCCACATCAAGTACAACATACCCGATTTCGTCGTTCGTTTTCAGATATTGAGCCAATATATTGATGTGATGACCGGACAGCCTGGTATTAATATCTGATAATACCCCCGGCACATTATAATGTATATGTAAAATTCTGTGCGAATCCGGATGCTGAGGCAAATTGAGCTCCGGAATAGTATGTGAACCGGTGGTAATTCCCATTTCCAGATATTGAAATAATTTATTACTTACGTCATCACCAATATTTGCCTGGGCTTCTTCAGTAGATCCGCCGATGTGGGGGGTTAATAATACATTGGGAAGATGCTGAAGTGGCGTTATGAATTTATCTCCGTTCTTTTCAGGTTCCAGAGGATATACATCCACACCCGCGCCAGCCAGATCCCCCTTCTCTAACGCCTTGGCAAGTGCTTCGAGATCAACAACTTCACCTCTTGCGTAGTTCAATAAAATGGCTCCCTTTTTAAATTGTCTGATTACATTTTTATTGATCATCAACCGTGTCTGATCAGTATTGGGAACATGAATCGATACAATATCGGAAACAGAAACAAGATCCTTTAGAGATTTCTTTGGCGAAGCGTTCCCCAGCGGCAATTTCGTCTCGATATCGAAATAAACCACTTTCATCCCCATGGACTCTGCCAATACACTTACCTGAGTTCCTATGTTCCCATATCCGATAATTCCCATCGTTTTACCACGAAGTTCATAACTTCCTTTTGACTCCTTCATCCATATTCCCTCATGGGCAAACTTGCTTTTGTCGGGAATGCGGCGTATGAGCATGATAGATGCCCCGATGACCAGCTCAGCTACTGACCGGGTATTGGAATATGGAGCATTAAACACCGCAATACCGCTTTTTGTAGCGTTTTTGAGGTCAACCTGGTTAACCCCGATACAGAAACAGCCTACTGCCTGAAGTTTTTTGGCCGCCTTTAATACACTTTCAGTGATCTGGGTTTTCGATCTGATACCGAGCAGATGGACGTCTTCAATTTCCCGGATAAGATCTGACTCGGACAGAGCTTTAGGAAGCTTCTTAACAGATGTATAACCAGCAGCGGAAAACCGCTTCACGGCTGCCTCGCTGATGTTTTCAAGAAACAAAATATTCACTTTTTCCTTCGGATAACTGGTAATTTTCTTATCTGTCATAATCTCCGTACGTTTTTATCGTTATTCCTTTATAAATAAGTTGCAAAATTGCCGTTAAAAAAGGAAACGGAAAAACAAAAGTCGTATCCCGTTACCCGAACACCATAAATAATTTATTTTTGCGCCTTAATAAACGAAAAAAAATATACCTGTTGAAAACCATTTGCTGCTATTTACTTGCCGCTTCCTTCCTGGTTTGTTGCGGGCAGTCGCCTGCGGTCAAACAACCCACCCCAAAAACACAGGACTCTACGCTGCTGGCTGTAGCAAATCCTCGCCCAAAAACCCTGCGACCCGATGAATTCAAGCTATACAACAAGGCTTCGCGGAGGTTTTTTGATTCCTTGTTTGCACATGGATTTAATGGCGGCCTGGTGGTTGCTCATAATGGCGTCATCGTATATGAACGTTACAGCGGATTCAAAGATCCCCGAAAACATAAAGACAGCGTAAATATTCATACGGCATTTCATCTGGCTTCCGTCTCCAAGACATTTACTGCCATGGCAATACTGAAATTATGGGAAGAAGGAAAACTCGACATCCATGACGATATCTCCAAATACCTCATTGGTTTTCCACCCGGTATTTCCATTAAAAATCTCTTAAGTCAACGTAGTGGGTTGAGAAATTATGTTCACTTCATGGATCAATCTGGTTGGGATAAAAGAAAATATCTTAGCAATACAGATTTACTTCAATACATTATTCAACATCATGATCAGGTAATCTATACAGCTGCCGGGCATCATTTCGAATATTCGAATACGAACTACGCATTTCT
>DASXKM010000347.1:0-2360 GCA_036496825.1 Puia sp.
AATTAATTAACTTTAGATAAACTGACGATATGAATCGAAGATCTTTTGTTAGAAACGCGGGCTTCACATTTGGAGCCATCCCGCTTTTAAGAAATGACTGGCTACGTCAGTTTATTCAGGAAAATCCCTATAAAATGAAAATGCTCCGAAATGATGTCGGCATTTTTACGGAAAAAGGAGGCACAATTGCATATTATATCTCTAAAAATAATATCGCAGTAATAGACGCCGAATTCCCTGAACAATCCAAACACCTGATCGACGCTTTGCAAAAAGATCCTGGCAGGCCATTCGAAATTCTGATCAACACTCATCATCACGGTGACCACACGTCCGGAAATATTTCATTTAAAGGAATCATTCCTCACGTGGCTGCCCATACGAATTCACTCATAAACCAGCAAAGGGCGGCCAAAGAAAAAAATACTGAACACCAGCAGTTATATCCGGATATCACCTATGGCGACACCTGGGAATACAAAAAAATGAAGGAAAATATTAAAACCTATTATTGGGGACCCGCACATACGAATGGCGACAGTGTTATTTTTTTCCCGCATGCCAATATCGCCCATGTCGGCGATCTTGTTTTCAACCGCCGCTGGGCATTTATTGACCGATCCGCCGGCGCTTCGATAAAAAACTGGATCGTTGTCCTTGATAAAATTCAGGCCCAGTTTGACAATGACACCATTTTTGTATTCGGACATGCTTTCGATCCTGAAAAAGTAACCGGCAATAAGACCGATATAAAGGCTATGCAGGATTATCTGAAAAATCTACTCGCTTTCGTGAATAGTCAGATTAAAGCAGGGAAAACAAAAGATGAGATCATGAAAGCAACCTCCATTCCCGGTGTTACCGAATGGCAGGGAGATGGTATCGATCGCGGTTTACAGGCGGCCTACGAAGAAGAAATACAGAATATTATGTAAGTTTTTCCAAAAGTCCTTCCATAACAGAAACAACAATCGGACAGAAACTGCTGTTTTTCATCGTAAGCTGGGGCCTCTTGAGAATCACATCTTCATCCGTATAAGGGAATCGTCTGCAATCTGAAGGCCTGTCTTCATAAATACCGCACTTATTATCATTTGCCAGAAAGGGGCAGGGAGTCGAAACAGCAACATAATCCCCTTCGTTATCATACACAAGATATTTTTCAATGAAAGCCGTTTCTTTCATTCCCTTTACCTTGCAAATTCGTTTGATGTCCGGACCTTTAAAACGTGGAGAATACCCTTTACAACACCGTGCACATTTCAAACAATCAATTTTATCAAAGGCTTTCTCATGGAGTTCCGGAATTACTTTTAACACTTCTTTTTTTTCTGCCTTCGCCAGGAAATTTTTATACCGTTTCTGGTGCTCAAGGGATATTTTCTCCCAGCTCTGCAAACTGACTTTAGACTGTGCATCCATATTAAATCACAAGATATAAAATTGATCGTTTCATATTACCTTTGCGCATCTTTTGATCCACACATTCCCTGATATGAATTTATTTGAGAAACAAGCCAGTGAATTTTCACGCAGACATATTGGTTCCAATGAAACGGAAACCCGTCAAATGCTTGCCACCGTTGGTGCAAAATCACTGGAAGATCTGATTGATAAAGCCCTTCCTGCCAGCATCCGGGATCCAAAACCTCTGCGCATTACCGAACCGGTCAGTGAAGCGGCATATCTTGGATTAATTCACGAAATCGCTTCTAAAAACCTTGTTTTTAATAACTATATCGGCCACGGATATTTTGAAACAATCGTTCCCAGCGTCATTTTGCGAAATGTTTTCGAGAACCCCGGATGGTATACTCAATACACGCCTTATCAGGCTGAAATATCTCAGGGCCGTCTGGAAAGCCTGCTGAATTTTCAAACGATGGTCAGCGATCTGACCGCTCTTCCTTTAGCGAACGCCTCGCTGCTCGATGAGGGTACGGCCGCGGCGGAAGCCATGATCATGTTTTTCAATCAAAAAAATAAAGATCATGATCATATCGGCGTTCCGAAATTTTTCGTGGACAAGGCAATTTTCCGTCAAACGCTCGATCTGCTTGTTACCCGCGCGGAGCCGCTGGGCATAGAGCTTGTAACAGGCGATTACTCAAAGGCTGAAATTGACGAAACTTATTTTGGTGCTATTGTTCAATATCCTAATTCAGAAGGAAACATTCCGGACTATCGAAATTTTATCAGGACGGTTCAGCAGGCAGGTGCTTATGTCGCTATGGCTACTGATCTTCTTGCACTGACAATGCTGGTTCCACCGGGCGAGCTCGGTGCTGACGTTGCTATCGGTTCGGCACAACGTTTTGGAGTACCGATCGGTTTTGGCGGCCCCCACGCGGCTTTTTTTG
>DASXKM010000348.1:0-4364 GCA_036496825.1 Puia sp.
GAGGTTTGATTTCTTATATGGCCAGATTGAATTATTCTTATGATAACCGTTTTCTTTTAACAGCTACGGTAAGAACAGACGGATCTTCTGTTCTGTCGCCCGGCAATCAATATTACACCTATCCGGCATTTGCGGGTGGCTGGATTATTTCGAATGAAAAATTTATGGACAGAGCCGGTTGGATATCCAGCCTTAAATTAAGAGGCGGCTGGGGTATCACGTCAAACCAGGGAATCAGTCCTTACGCAACATTGGGTGCATTGAGTACGAACGCCTATAATTTCGGTCCGGGCACAGCCGGTCAAAATATAGGATACCTCGTGACCAGCCTGGCGAATCCGAATCTTAAATGGCAGAACACGGCAGAAACAGATATCGGACTGGACTTTGGTATATTGAAAAATCGCCTCACCGGTTCATTCGATATTTATTTTCAAAACACAAATAATATTCTATTGCAGGAAAGTCTGCCGGCGAGCAATGGAGCACAAAGCACAATTGTCAATGCGGGAAAAACCAAGGGTCATGGATATGAACTTAGTCTGAGCAGCATTAACATTCAATCGTCCAGCGGATTTACATGGTCCACCGATGTGAATTTTTCAATCGATCGCAGTGAAATTGTACAATTGCAGAATCCAACACTCAAAAAGGATATCGGCAACGGATGGTTTGTGGGTCAGCCGATAACCGTTATCTATGATGTAAAAAAAATCGGCATCTGGCAGGACAAGGATGTGGCGGAAGCAAAGACTTATGGGCAGCTGCCGGGACAGATCAGGGTTCAGGATCAGAACGGTGATGGAAAAATCAACGCGAGTGATGCAGTGATCCTCGGAAATTATCAGCCAAAATGGATTGGTGGTATGACCAACCGGTTTTATTATAAAAATTTTGATCTCTCCGTTGTGATGTATGCGCGGATGGGACAAATGGTTGATGTACCATATATCACTTCAGACGGAAGCGCCCAGGGTTTTGACTTTTTTAATAATAGCCGCAACAATCAGTTAAAAACCAATTACTGGACATCTGCAAATCCGACAAACGGATTTCCAAGACCGGATGCCAGTGCTGATAAATTTATATACGCTTCCACACTGGGTTACCAGGATGGTTCTTTTATTAAAGTCCGCAGTATTAATCTGGGATACGATTTACCCGCAAAATGGCTGGGCCGGTCCGGCATCAGTTCCTTACGGGTATATGTAACCGCACTAAATCCATTCATCATTTACTCGCCGCTGGTGAAAGACGGTTTGGGACTTGATCCGGAAGGAAATGGTTATGGAGGTGCGGTCTCATCTACAGCAACCAGCATTGTATCCGCTCCCAGCCGCACCATCACAGTGAACCTGAATGCGCCGCCAACGAGACAGTTCAATTTTGGCGTAAACCTGAAATTTTAATTATTAAATTTTTTGTTATGAGATTGAATAACCACAAAACAAATTATAATATATATATCGCGGTCTCGATGCTGCTGATCGTATGCAGTTGTCAGAAAGTATTGGAAGAATCGCCGAAATCCCAGATCACGCCACAATTTTTTAGTACGCCGGGTGGCATATTGGGCGGTATTACCGGAATTTATTCTGATATGCGAAACCTGTGGGGGACAGAGGGTTTTACGAATATCACACTGGCCGGCACCGACGAAGTGCTGGCAGGCGGAAGTGCGAGCGGTGTACCCTGGTGGACCTATAACAATATCGTGGCTTCCGACAATGCGATTACAGCGCTTTGGAATATCGCCTATCAGGATATCAATACCGCAAACGGCGTTTTACAATTTGGTGCAACAGCTGTTTTACCCGATTCGACAAAAGCCCAATATCTTGCCCAGGCCAAATTCCTGCGTGCATTTTATTATTTTTATCTGGTTCAGACTTTTGGTGAAGTTCCGTTGCATACGACATATATCACGAATGCAACCACATCGGATACGCGCCAGCCAATCAAAGATATTTACGCTCAAATTATTTCCGATCTGACGGATGCTTCCAATGAACTACCAAAAAAACCGACGGCACCGTTTCTGGGGAAGCCGGCAACACAGGGAGCAGCGTTGTATTTTCTGGCGAAGGTTTATCTGACCCGGGGATGGTCATCAGCAGATTCTTCGGGAGACTTTGCACAGGCTGCATCGATCGCTTCCGGTTTGATTGCAAACAACGGCAGTTATGGTTATGGCCTTTGGCCGGATTATGCCAATGCAAATGCACCCGGAAATGAATATGGCATCGAAACTATTTTTGTTGTTGACCGGGAAGCGGATTTGAAATATGGAGAGCGTACCACCGGATCATTTGCAAACGGAACAAAAGAAAATGGCACCTGTTTCTTTTTCAGGCCCAACTATCCAACGGTCAACGTAAAATATCCTGCACCAGGCGGTAATCCCGTCATGACACGCGATATTCCAAATGGCCGTCCCTTTATTCGAATCAGGCCAAACACCCCCTATGTACTTAATGAGGCCTTTACAGATCTGGTAAACGACACCCGATATAATAAAACTTTTCAAACCACGTGGATAGCCAATACGGCTAATGACACGACTCCGAGAGGAATATTGAATGTGGGTGTCGATACCGGAATCTGGGTGGCGCCCTATGAAGTGCCGGCCGCAACAGTAAGTACATTTAAAGGTGTCATATTTACGCCTGCCGGAACGAATGGGGCGAATCCTTATACTACGGTAATTTTCCCCTCAATGAAAAAATATGACGACCCCAACAGAGCCAGTGTGAACGACGCATCTACCCGACCCTTTGTATTTGCCAAATTCTCCGACGTTTACCTGATCGCGGCAGAAGCTTATTTTAAAATGGGTGATAACGCAAATGCTGCAACCATGCTAAATGTCCTGCGGCAACGAGCCGCATTTGGCACTACGAATCCAGGCGGGCTCGCCGCTGCCATTGCAGCGCAGACGATCACACCCACGCAGGTGACGCTGGATTTTATTCTCGATGAACGAACACGGGAATTATACGGCGAGTGCCAGAGATGGTGGGATCTCGTGCGCACTCAAACATTGAGTGAAAGACTATCGCAATGGAATCCGACGGAAGCCTTTACACATTATTCGGCTTCCAGTCCGGCCAATGCCTATTCCTTGCGGCCCATTCCGCAAACTCAGATTAATCTGGTTACCTCAGGACCGGCATTTCCACAAAATCCAGGTTATTGATGATTTAATAAACTATATTAAACCCGATTCTGTATTCACCGCATCCATAAAATCAGACGATGATCCTTATGCATCAAACCATGCGATGGTTCGGACCAGAAGACCCGGTCAGTTTATCTGATATCCGGCAGGCAGGATGTGCAGGTGTTGTTACCGCATTACATCATATTGCGCCGGGAGAGGTCTGGACGACCGGAGAGATCACGAAGAGAAAAAAAATGATTGAGAATGCCGGAATGGACTGGCTGGTTATCGAAAGTCTGCCGGTGCATGAGGACATAAAAAGAAAAAGCGGTCACTATAAAAAATGGATCGACAACTACAAACACAGTTTGCGCAATATCGCCGCATGTGGCCTCCAGGTTGTCGTTTATAATTTTATGCCCCTGCTGGACTGGGTCCGCACGGATATTGCTTTTCCAATGCCGGACAAAAGTCTGGCACTTCGTTTTGAAAGACCGGCTTTTATTGCCTTTGATCTTTTTCTGTTAAAGCGACCCGGTGCGGAAAAGGACTATACGGAAACCGAAAGGCAGGCATCAGCCATTTTTTTTAAAGCGATGAAGGATGAAGAAAAGGAATTATTATATAAGAATATCTTATTGGGCCTGCCCGGAACCAGTGATCGCTTTACTGAAAGCCAAATTTTGGAATCGTTGAAAACCTATGAGCAGATCGACGGCCTTTTATTAAAACAACATCTGATTGATTTTTTAGAGGAGATCATCCCCGTAGCTGCGACGGAAGGTATACTTATGGCGATACATCCCGACGATCCACCCTACCCCGTTCTGGGTCTTCCAAGAATCGTCAGTACAGAAAAAGACGTTACCGAAATATTTTTAAAAATAACATCACCCGCTAACGGACTTTGTTTCTGTACGGGTTCTTTCGGTGTAAGAGCCGAAAATGATCTGATGGGTATACTACAACGACTGGGTGATCGCATCCATTTCATTCATCTTCGTAATACAAGGCGTTACGGTGATGGAAATTTTTATGAAGCGGACCACCTGGATGGAGATACAGACATGTATACTGTAGTAAAGGAGATTGTGATGCTGATGCGCCGAAAAGGAAAATCGATCCCGATGCGACCCGATCACGGCCATCAGATGCTGGACGACATGGAAAAATCAACTTATCCGGGTTATAGTGGCATTGGAAG
>DASXKM010000349.1:0-5336 GCA_036496825.1 Puia sp.
GTTGTATTTGCGATCGTGACTTTGAAGATAAGATAGTTTTGAATTTAGACAGATCCGTCCCTGAAAACCTATAGTTCATTGTGGTGCAGTATTTTTCTATGCTTTTGAAAAACCAAATCCCCCCTACCTGAACGACAGATTTAATGTGAACGGTCGACGATGACAAATGATGAATCAAACGCGACAGAAAAGAGTTAGGCAATAAGCCTGAAATGTGTTATGACAAGACTTATTATTCTGGGGGCCGGTGAAAGCGGCGTGGGCGCAGCCATACTGGCTGCAAAGGAAGGATATGTGGTTTTTGTTTCTGATGCGGGGAAAATTGCAGAGAAATATAAATCTGTGTTGATCGAGAAGGGTATTGACTTCGAAGAAGGTAATCATAGTGAAGAAAAGATTCTGACTGCAGACGAAGTGATGAAGAGTCCGGGTATACCGGATAAAAGTTCTTTGATCATTCAGATCCGTAATAAAGGGATTCCGGTTATCAGCGAAATCGAATTGGCTTATCGCCACAAGGGTAATAGCCGGATACTGGGAATTACGGGGAGCAATGGTAAAACAACCACGACATCTCTTGCCTACCATATTTGTCATCATGGTGGTTTGGATTGCGCGCTGGTTGGTAATATCGGCGTTTCCATTGCCCGGCAGGTCGCTGAAGACCCGAAGGAATGGTACATAGCGGAAATCAGCAGTTTCCAACTGGACGATATCCAGGAGTTTCGACCTGATATTGCCATATTGACAAACATTACGGAGGACCATTTAGACAGGTATGATTACAAATTTGAGAATTACATAAAAAGCAAATTCAGCATCGTTAAAAACCAGACAAAAACAGATTTTTTTATTTATTGCTCAGATGATCCGGCCATTCAGCAACATATAGAAGAATTTCCATTTCAATCTAACCCATTACCATATACCATGCAACAGGAACCAGGTCAGGGAGGCTTTATCAGGAACGGGCAAATGAATTTGCAGGCGGGGAGTGAAACCCTGAGAATGAGCATTTATGATTTTGCCCTGAAAGGAATTCATAATCAGTATAACACCATGGCTGCGGGACTCGCCGCCGTCACGATTGGTATACGAAAGGATAAGATCCGCGAAGCGGTGCAGAGTTTTGAATCACTGGAGCACAGAATGGAATATGTGAGTACGGTTCGGGGGGTGGAATTTATCAACGACAGCAAGGCGACGAATGTAAATTCTACCTGGTTTGCATTGGAAAGTATGCAAAAACCAGTCGTACTGATATTGGGTGGTGTGGACAAAGGAAATGATTATTCGCTGATGCGTAGCCTGGTAAAAGAAAAAGTGAAAGCGATTGTGTGCATGGGAGTTGATAACCGGAAAATTCATGAGGCATTTCAAAACGACGTCTCAGTGATTGTAAATACCGGTTCGGCAAAGGAAGCAGTGAAAAGCAGCTTTCACCTTGCCGACAAAGGTGATGTCGTTTTGCTGAGTCCGGCCTGTGCAAGTTTTGATTTGTTTAAAAATTATGAAGACAGAGGGAAACAATTTAAAGATGCGGTCAGAGATTTATAGAATCGTCAAAGGTCAATAAAAATGCAGGACAATCGAACGATGGAGATGAGAGCATTCAGACACCTGGGATCAAGAACCAAGGGAGACAAAGTAATTTGGGCAGTTGTCGTATTGCTGGCATTGATGTCATTACTCGCGGTATATAGTTCAACCGGGTTGTTGGCATATAAAATGTACAAGGGGAATACAGAAATCTACTTGTTCAAACAATTTGCATTTATTATCGCAGGTGTGATGATCATCTATTTTGCGCATATGGTCAATTATATAATTTATGCGCGGGTAGCAAAGATCCTTTTCCTGATATCCATACCCTTATTATTCTATACATTATTTTTTGGAGTGAAGCTGAATGAAGGAAGCCGCTGGATCAGGCTGCCGATTGTAAACATGACTTTTCAGACCTCAGACCTGGCCAAACTGGCGTTGATCATGTATATCAGCCGGTTGCTGAGCAGGAAGCAGGATCAGATAAAAGATTTTAAAAGCGGATTTTTGCCCGTGATTCTTCCGGTGGCAGTGGTTTGCCTGTTGATCGCACCTGCCAATCTTTCCACTGCACTGCTCATCGGGGCGACCTGTATGATGCTGATGTTCATCGGAAGAGTCAGTGGCAAACATCTTCTGTTAACAATGGGAATCGTAATGATTCCGGTCCTGATTCTCATCATGGCAGCCGTTGTACGGCATAAATCATCGGAACCATCCCTCGTCAAATCCAAAACGGAGTCGCATTCAGGATTATTCGTCCGGGTGGATACATGGATCAATCGCGTGGAGAATTTTATGTATGGCACGAAGATGGACAAGAAGGATGATAATTATCAGGTGAACCAGGCGAAAATCGCTGTGGCCAACGGAGGTTGGATCGGACTTGGACCAGGAAACAGCCGGCAGCGAAATTTTCTTCCGCATCCCTATTCGGATTTTATTTATGCGATCATCATAGAGGAATATGGTTTGATCGGCGGAGCCATCATTATGTTTATTTACCTGGTATTTCTGTTCAGAAGCATACGCATTTTTAAGAAATGTCCCTTTGCATTCGGAGCCTTTCTTGCACTGGGACTAAGTTTTACATTGATGATACAGGCCATTGCCAATATGGCTGTAAATGTAAATCTCTTTACGGTTACGGGAGTAACGCTTCCTTTGATCAGTATGGGTGGTAGTTCTTTTTTATTTACCTGTCTTGCCATTGGAATTATTTTAAGCGTGGCACGAAATGCAGAAAGAATTGAGGGAGAGGCTAAGGCAAAAAATGAAGAAGCAAAGGACATAGAGGAAGAAGAAATTGAAGAACAGGAGGATAGTGAGCCCGCATTCGCATAAAATGTACGTCTTGGGAAAAAAAATTATTATAGCAGGTGGTGGAACGGGAGGGCATATTTTCCCCGCCGTTGCGATCGCCAATGCATTGAGAAAAAAAGAACCGGATATGGATATCCTTTTTGTGGGTGCAAATGGAAAAATGGAAATGGAAAAAATCCCGGAAGCGGGATACCCCATTAAAGGCATCGACATCGCCGGATACAACAGAAGCTCTCTGATAAAAAATTTTACGCTGCCTTATAAACTAATCAAAAGTTTTCTTCAGGTGAAAGGAATTTTTAAAGAGTTTAAGCCACAGGCTGCTATTGGTGTCGGTGGATACAGCACTTTTCCGGTTCTTCGCTACGCCCAGGCAAGAGGGATACCCACTTTTATACATGAATCTAATTCCGTTGCCGGTAAGGCCAACAGAATGCTTGGTAAAAAAGCCACCCGGATTTTTGCAGCCAGCGACGGGATGGAGAAATTTTTTCCAAATAACAAACTCATCCATACCGGAAATCCGGTGCGTATGAATGTGGTCTCAAGTCAAATTTCAAGAGAAGCGGGAGTCGAATTTTTTGGACTCGATCCGGTCCTTACCACAGTTTTAATTACAGGAGGCAGTCTTGGGGCCCGGTCTATGAATGAGGCGATTGACGCCGGCATTCCCCAATTGATTAAAAACAGGATTCAGCTGATCTGGCAAACAGGAAAATCATTTTCCAAACAGGCAGCTGCCCATGCCGCAGAATCAAAACTAATCTGGACCGGAGAATTCATCTCCAAAATGGAATATGCCTATGCCGCTGCGGACATAGTGGTTTCAAGATCGGGTTCTGTTTTATACGAATTATGCGTTGTCAGAAAACCTGTAATCTTCGTTCCTTATCCACATGCTGCGGAAGATCATCAAACTGTGAACGCGGTAAACCTTGTAAACAAAAAAGCGGCTATTATGATTTCCGATAAAGAGGCGCCCGGGAAACTGGTTACAGAAATCATCCGGCTGTCGGCCAGCAAACCTGAACAGGAAATACTCAGCCAGAATATAGGCAGGTTGTCGATGACTGATGCAGATACTAAAATTGCGAACGAAATATTGAAAATACTGAATGATTGATCTGAAAAATATAAAGAATATTTATTTCATTGGTATCGGAGGTATCGGTATGAGTGCATTGGCGCGTTATTTCCGCCTGCAGGGAAAAAGAGTAACTGGCTATGACAAAACAGAAACCGCACTGACCGGGGCATTGATGGAAGAAGGTATTCCGGTTTCTTATGTGGATGATGTGGCAACGATTCCGAAGGATGTTCAGCTGGTGGTTTATACACCGGCTATTCCAAAAGATCATCAGGGTCTGAATTATTACAGAGAACATAGTTACGAATTAATGAAACGCAGCGAGGTACTTGGACTGATTACGGCTGATTCCCTAAATGTCTGTGTGGCTGGTACTCATGGTAAAACCACCATCAGTACCATGATTGCACATATACTGCGCGACAGCGGCATGGGATCCAATGCGTTTCTGGGTGGAATTTCGGTGAATTACAACACGAATTTCTGGAGCGATAAAAATAATATCTGTGTGGTAGAGGCTGATGAATATGACCGGAGTTTCCTGAAACTTCACCCCGATATCGCTGTCATTAGTTCAATGGATGCAGATCACCTGGATATTTATGGAACAAAGGAAGCTGTCGAGGAAGCTTTCCTTTCTTTCAGTAAAAAAATAAAATCGGGTGGCACACTCGTCCAGAAACATGGTTTACCAATTCCAAAACCGGCAGGGAATATCCAGCAGCTAAGCTATCATCTGACAGATCAGAATGCAGACGTTTATACGAAGAATCTGCGTGTACTTTCCGGGCATTATATTTTCGATGTGGAAGGCAAAGATGGTAAGATGAAAGATGTACGACTCAATGTAGGCGGATGGCATAACGTGGAAAATGCACTGGCGGCTATTTCAGCCTGCCGTCTATTGGGGTTGCCGGAAAAAAAAATCACGCCGGCTCTCCACTCTTATCGTGGGGTCAGAAGAAGGTTTGAATATCATGTGCAATCCGGTTCGGTCGTATATATTGATGATTACGCACATCATCCGAAAGAGCTTGAAGTACTGATCAGCAGCGCGAGACAACTCTTTCCTGACAGACATATGGTGGTTGTTTTTCAACCGCATTTATTTAGCAGGACAAGAGATTTCGCCA
This sequence comes from Puia sp., assembly GCA_036496825.1. Lineage (GTDB taxonomy): Bacteria > Bacteroidota > Bacteroidia > Chitinophagales > Chitinophagaceae > Puia. The sequence goes on from DASXKM010000349.1 coordinate 5,089, forward strand.
ATGAATTTGCTAAGGTACTCGACAGGGCAGATGACGTTATACTATTACCGGTATATCCTGCGCGGGAACTGCCTATTAAAGGGGTGAGCAGCGAACTCATATCAGATAAAATGGATACAGCGCAAAAAAGAATTCTGAATAAAGCTGAAGTGCTTGCCTGGGCGGCGAAGATTAAGCCTGAAGAAAAAATATTATTAATTACGGCGGGTGCCGGCGACATCGACGAACTCGTTTATCCGCTGGAAACT
>DASXKM010000350.1:0-2025 GCA_036496825.1 Puia sp.
GCCGCGATACTTATAGAACCAATTCAGGGGGAAGCAGGTGTTGTAGTTCCGGATGAAGGGTACCTTAGTAAGGCATACGAATATTGTAAACAGGCAAATGTTTTGTTTATCGGTGATGAAATTCAAACCGGATTAGGAAGGACCGGGAAAATGCTGGCCTGTGATCATGAAAATGTGCGGCCTGATATACTGATTCTCGGGAAAGCTCTTAGTGGCGGCCTGATTCCCGTTTCATCAGTGCTGGCGGATGATGATATTATGCTTACAATCAGACCGGGGGAGCATGGATCGACTTATGGAGGTAATCCTTTGGCTTCTGCAGTAGCAGTCACTGCCCTGACTGTTCTGAAAGAAGAAAACATGACAGAAAACGCGGCAAAGATGGGGAATTATTTCAGGGCGGGTTTGGAATCCATTCATTCTCCATTTATCGAAACAATTCGCGGGAAAGGACTTTTGAATGCCGTGGTAATTCATCAAACACATCCCGAAGCAGCCTGGGATCTGTGTATGGAATTGAAAGAAAACGGTTTGCTAGCCAAGCCCACCCATGGAAATAAGATAAGATTTGCGCCTCCTTTAATGATCAATCAGGCACAGATGGATGAATGTCTGGAAATAATTGCAGACAGCCTGGCTGTCTTAAAATGAAAGTAGAATTATTTAACTTACTGTAAATATTATGGTGAATCCGGAAAATATAGATCTGCCCTCAGTCAATACGGCTCAGGTGCATCGGGAAGAACATATGATCAGTGCCGAAACACTTCGTGATATTGTCATCGGTATGTCAGACGGACTCACCGTTCCTTTTGCACTGGCTGCCGGATTAAGTGGTGCCGTTTCGAGTACTAACCTGATCATTATTGCCGGGCTGGCTGAAATAGCTGCCGGCTCCATTGCGATGGGACTGGGTGGATACCTGGCGGGTAAAACAGAAGTGGATCATTATAATTCTGAGATGAAAAGAGAATACGAAGAAGTCGAAACCGTACCTGAAATTGAAAAACAGGAGCTCAGAACATTTTTTTCTTCATTGGGACTTAGTAATGAAATCCAGAATCAGGCCGTTGAAGAAGTAAGCAAGGACAAGGAGAAATGGGTGGAACTGATGATGAAGTATGAACTTGGACTTGAAAAGCCCAATCCTAAACGTGCCACCCAAAGTGCCTTAAATATCGGTTTATCATATATTGTAGGCGGTCTGATTCCCTTGAGCCCTTATTTTTTTGCTTCCAATGGCATTGAAGGACTCAAATTTTCTTCTGTCATAACATTGGTTTGTTTATTCATTTTCGGTTATTTCAAAAGCAAATTTACCGGTGTCAATAAAATTGGAGGTGCGTTTCGTGTTATGATGATCGGCGCTATCGCCGCCGGCTGTGCTTTCGCAATCGCCAGGTTAATACAGGGACATTACTAGAGCCTGAAACTTTACTTGCAAATCAAAAAGCTTTTGTAAATATATGGCTGTCATATATGCAAGCACAGCAATCAATGAATAAACTATTTATCCTTCTGCTTTTACGGGGGCTTTGGAAAGTAAACTGCAGACGAGGACAATCAGAGAAAAAACGAGAATTCCATAAAGACCAATTTTTATCCGGGGGCAAATACCCAGGTAGCAGGCAGCAAAAAGAACATATGTTTTTAATGCATATGAAAAAATCAATACAGCCGTAAACTGGTTTGCTCTTTTCGCCCATAATGCCGGAATAATGAAAAAAGCGATTGATATGATGGAAAGAAGAATAAAAACTTTTCCAGGTTTACCATAATTATTTCCCTTTGAATAAAATCCGGTGAAATTCTGTTGAAGGTCGGGATAATAGGCCCATGGAATAAAACAACTGATGATCAAAAGCAATGCAGCGGCGATACCGAAATAAGTAGCTGATTTCATTTTTTGGAATTTATATATTCACACGCACTTTCCCTTCGAATGATTTTTCAGCAGGGCCGCAAAGCCAGATATTGTTGTATTTATTATCATAGCTGCGATCGAATTTAACTACCAGCTTGCCT
>DASXKM010000351.1:0-8525 GCA_036496825.1 Puia sp.
ATAAATTTTTAAAAATGTCAGCCTTCGTAATTGTGGAAGTTTCGATTCATGATCATGCCGATTATGAAGAATATAAAAAACTCACGCCTGCTGCCATTGCGGCATTTGATGGAAAGTTTGTTGTGCGGGGAGGAAAGACAATTACACTGGAAGGGGGCTGGAAGCCCGAAAGAATCGTTGTATTGGAATTTCCTTCCGTTGAACGGGCGAATGAATGGTGGCGCTCTGATATTTATACCAATGCAAAAATAATCAGGCAGAGAGCGGCGAAAACAAAAATGATTATTGTGGAAGGAACTTAGGAAAGTATGGAAGTATGGAAGTGTGGAAGTATGGAGTGTCTGAAACGGTCTTTACAATTACAACTGATAAATTTCAGCTATTCTTCTTCGTCATATATAAATAATTTAATTGCAGAAATTTCTTATTATACAAACAGCTTTTATCGGTGACGTAGTGCTGGCTACTGTTCTGATTGAAAAACTTCATCATTATTTTCCAGAGTCGCAAATCGATTTTCTCCTGAGAAAAGGAAATGAGCAACTGCTGTCGGGCCATCCATTTCTCCATGAAGTACTGATCTGGGATAAAAAGAAAAATAAACAGAAAAATCTTCTTCGCACACTGAATCTTATCCGGAAAAACAGATATGATAAGGTTATTAACGTACAACGATTTTTTGCAACCGGCTTGCTGACCGCATTTTCGGGAGCTAAGGAGTCCATTGGGTTTGATAAGAATCCACTTAGTTATTTCTTTACAAGGAAAATAAAACATCATGTAGGCGGGGACGAGGCTTTGCATGAAACGGTAAGAAATCATTCATTGATCAGCGCTTTCACAGATGACTCGGTGTACAGACCACGACTTTATCCGTCGGATGCCGATTTTTCTTCAGTAGATGTTTTTACGCAAACTAAATTTATCACATTGAGCCCGGCATCAGTTTGGTTTACCAAACAGTTTCCGGCCTCTAAATGGATTTCGTTCATTGAACATATTCCGTCGGGCTTTGCCATCTATCTGCTGGGCGGCCCCGACGATTCGGCTCTTTGTGAATCGATTCACGCATCCTGTAACAGAGAAGAATTGAAAGTACTCGCCGGGTCGCTTACATATTTGCAATCGGCGGCTCTGATGAGCAGGGCTAGTATGAACTATGTGAATGATTCTGCACCCATGCATTTTGCTTCTGCGATGAATGCGCCTGTGACGGCCGTTTATTGTTCAACGATACCTGCATTTGGATTCGGCCCCTTGTCCGATAACCGATATATTATTGAAATAGATCAGCCATTATATTGTCGTCCCTGTGGTTTGCACGGATATGCTGCCTGCCCGGAAGGACATTTTAAATGCGCGATGGAAATAAAGCTGGAGCAACTCATCCGGACAATTCCCCACGTTTAATATACATAATTGCAAAACTTCACTACAAATGCAAATATTTGAAAATTCTCAGAGGTCTGTTCCGGACTCGCTCTTTAAGCTGCAGGCTTTTGAATTATCTTTGGTGCTATGGACATTCCATGTACTGATTCAGAGTTGCTGTTATTCGAAAGAATTGCAGATACGGCTGCCTACATGCAGGTGGAAGTATATGTAATTGGCGGCTTTGTGAGGGATAAACTCATCGGCCGGCCGACCAGTGATGCCGATATTGTTTGTATAGGCAATGCGATCGAACTGGCGAAACATGTAGCCGCCTCGTATACACCGAAACCAAACGTTTCATTTTTTAAAAATTTCGGAACGGCTCATTTTAAGATACAGGAATCAGATGGCCAGTTTCTGGATGTCGAATTTGTCGGAGCCCGAAAAGAAAGTTACCGGGCTGCTTCCCGTAAACCAGAAATTGTTCCAGGCACACTGGAGGACGATCAAAACCGTCGTGATTTTACGATCAATGCCCTCGCCATTAGTTTAAACAAAAATAATTATGGCAAACTGATTGATCCGTTCAACGGACTCAGAGATCTGGAATTGAAAAGAATACATACCCCTTTGGATCCTCTTGCCACCTTTAGCGATGATCCATTGCGTATGTTACGCGCTATCCGTTTTGCTGCGCAGCTGGGATTCGCGATCGATTCTGAAACCTTCCATGCAATCGTCCAGGATGCTGAACGAATTCGAATTATATCACAGGAAAGGATAACCGAAGAGATAAATAAGATGATTGGTGCGCCCACACCTTCTGTAGGATTTGATCTGCTTTTCAGATCAGGCCTGTTGCAAATCATTTTCCCGAGGATGGCCGATCTGTCCGGTGCGGAATACATAGACGGTCTTGGTCATAAAGATAATTTCTACCATACGCTGCAGGTGCTCGACAATATCGCAGTCAAATCAAATGATCTTTGGCTGAGATGGGCGGCTATTTTGCATGACATTGGTAAACCGGCAACCAAAAAATTTGAGCCGGGTCATGGTTGGACTTTTCATGGTCATGAAGTGGTAGGTGGCCGGATGGTGCCGAAGATTTTTGATCAGATGAAGTTGCCAATGAATGAAAAAATGCGGTTTGTCCGTAAGCTGGTGGAATTGCATCTCCGACCGATCAGTCTGACAAAAGAAAATATTACTGATTCTGCCATTCGCAGATTATTATTTGATGCGGGAGAAGAAATCGATTTGCTGATGATGCTTTGTGAAGCGGATATCACATCAAAAAACAAGCAAAAAGTAAAACGGTATTTGGAAAACTTCGAGCTCGTGCGCAAACGTCTGGAAGAAGTGGAAGAGAAGGACCGCATCAGGAACTGGCAACCCCCTGTCTCCGGCGAAATGATCATGGAAATTTTTGGGATTGGACCCTCCAGAAAAGTTGGTGATCTCAAAAATCTGATCCGCGAAGCCATCCTTGAAGGTGAAATTGAAAATTCAATTGAAGCGGCAAGCCAGTACATGTTGCTGAAAGCAGCTGAGATGGATTTGAAGCCCGTCGGCAGGTTCCAGGACATTAAGGATAAATAAAATAAGCTGGCCGATAATTTGATGGTTTCATTATTTTTGGACTTTATAACGAGTAACATTATGGCAGTTTTAAAATTCAGAGTATATTTTGAGGAAGATGATAGTGTTTACCGCGACGTGGTAATAAAGCATAATCAGCATTTTCTGGATTTGCATCAGGTGATATTAAAAGCTTACGAGTTTGACAATAAACACCAGGCAACTTTTTTCAGAAGTAACGATCACTGGCAACGGGGGAGAGAGATCTCATTGGAAAAATATGATAAGGAGTATAAAGTGCCTCCTTTACTCATGGCAGAAACAACGATTGGTTCGGAAATTAAGGATCCCAATCAGAAATTTGTTTATCTCTACGATTTTATAAAGAATTGGTTTTTTCTTATCGAGTTGATCAATGTGTCTAAAGAAGAAAACGGTAAACTGGAATACCCGGCCGTTTTGAAATCTGAAAGTATTGGACCCTCGCAATATGGTACCCGCGGCCTCATCGGTGATAAACTGGCTGAAGTGGAAGAAAAGTATGATTTGAACAGAAGTGCTGAAGGATATAGTGAAGTGGGAGAGGAAACCGGCGATCTGGACGTAGAAGAAGAAATAGGTCCGGAAGACGATACCTCACTCGAGTAATGTCAACCAAAACAGTCATTATTATTTCCGGCCCCACAGCCTCTGGTAAAACAGAACTTGCTATGGAGGTGGCAAGGTATTTTAATACTTGTATCATTTCTGCCGACAGCCGGCAATGTTTTCGTGAATTGAATACCGGCGTAGCAAAACCAAGCCCGGAACAGCTTTCAGAAGTAAAGCATTTTTTCGTCAATTCACATTCTATCCACGAAGAAGTAAATGCATCCATATTCGAATCGCTCGCATTGTCATACTGTGAAGAAATATTTTCCGTGCTGGATACAATCGTGATGTGCGGAGGAACGGGTCTCTACGTCAAAGCATTTCGTGAAGGTCTTGATGAAATTCCGGTTATTGATGAAGGAATCAGAAAGAATATAACGGAGCAGTATGATCATCAGGGAATCAGTTGGTTGCAAAATTCCGTTCAGCAGTCAGATCCACTTTTTTTTGAATCAGGTGAAATGGCAAATCCGCAACGTATGATGCGCGCACTCGAAGTAATTCAAAGTACGGGACGATCTATCATCACATTTCGGAGCAGGCAAAAAAAACAAAGAGATTTCAGGGTGCTTGAATTCGGTCTTCGGTTGCCCAGAAAGCTTTTGTATCAACGAATCAATCATCGGGTGGATCAGATGATGAGTGCGGGTTTATTGGAAGAAGTAAGATCGCTTCTCCCTTATATGCATTTGAATGCTTTACAGACGGTCGGATATACTGAGATGTTTCTACATCTGCAGGGTAAATCAGGTCTGGAAGAATCAGTTTCTCTGATAAAACAAAATACACGTCATTATGCCAAGCGTCAAATTACCTGGCTCAATAAGAACCATGATCTGATTTGGATGGATGATGATTTTAAAAAGAAAATTATTGAAACATACGGACATCTTAAAACTTAATGCCGAATGTTAGTATCAGATTACCTGTATACTGTTTTACGGTGGAATAAACATTGTCTTTCTCTCCGAGTCGGTATGGGAAATTCACATCGTTTAAAATAGATTCCACGTAGGTAAGGTCAATAAATACTCCATGTTTTCTATAGCCCAGGCCACCACCCACCGTCATCCGGTTGCCCTTTAATTCCGAAGAGGAATAAGGATCCATTGAATAAGATCCGCCCAACCGGAAAGCCAGTTCATCCATTTTATATTCTCCGCCCAATCTGAAACTGAACGTGTTTTTATAGAAGGACTTTATGACGCTGTTTACGCCATCAAAATATCCATTATCATTTACAGGATTTCCATTGTCATCGAGGGGGAAACTATATTTACTGCCTGTATTGGCAACGTATTCCACATCAGCGGTAATAAATCCCATCTTGCCCTCAGTCACAGAACCCGGAAAAATATAGGATCCGCTGGCAATCAGGTGCCAGGGCGTCTGCAGGTCATATTCCAGCTCATTATTTACTCCGGCGGCGTTATCGAGCGTTGCAGAGTTGACTGAATGTATACCCGCATAACCTTCTGTGTTACTGATCATGGCGGCTGAGAGATGATCCGTGATCGAGTAAAAAGTTGGCGTTTGCACGGCCAACCCGATACGCCAGTTCAGATTAGGCCGGAAAATAGCGCCCAGTCTGCCGTTTACACCGACGCCCTTGGCCGAATAGTTTTCAGTATATGTATATGAATCAAAATCATTGTTCACATTGCCGCTGAGATCTGTTTCAGTGTATTGTGTGGTGCGGCTGTAATTGACAATCGGTACACCGATCGAAAGTCCATAGTACCATTTATCTTTGGAATTACCGGCAATCCCGAGAGCAATTTCCGTGATGCCGCCGCTGGTTTGGATATCCGTATTCTGACCGAGATAACCACCGGCAGCCAATACTTTTCCAGGTTGATTAATATTTGGACCGAAGCCCCCCTGAGAGGTGTCTATCAGATAGGTGTATAGAGCCATCCTCGTGCCATATGAGATGCCCGGGTTGGACAGCGCATCATCCACTGATAATCCGGAAGCATTATATTCTTCCAGATAAGCCTCCGATGCGGAAGAATAATTATTTTTCCCCTGGTAATTTATATGTCCGTTAAAATCTGCGCTCCGGTTTACCGCCAGACTGAATGAGGAGCTTTTATCTGGTTCATTTGACCAGCCAATTACAACGCCCGAAGTACCAATAACAAAGTTATTATATGAAGGACTTTTGATATTGTTCGAAAGATATCCTGTCTTTGTTGACCCAAATGACCAACCGGGGCTCAGAACGACCTCGCCGGTTTTATAAAACCCGAGTCCTGCAGGGTTGATATAATTCGCGGTAATATCACCTCCCAGTGACCCCATCGCTCCACCGATGGCTTGTTCTCTGGCCGTTCCTGATGGTCGCGTATACGACATGCGCAGTGCATCTTCCGGAAGTTGCGCCCTGAGTAGAAAACTAATTAAAATAACCGGGCACAGAATTAAGAAACGTTTCATCTTCAATCAAGAATTACCTGCCTGGACGAGAAAAACCTCCGCCACGAGAGGCACCGCCACCACCACCACTACTGCCGCCGCTGAAATTGGATGGCGAGGAACGCATGGGTGAATAGTTGCTGTTATTAAAAGATGGACGGTTATTGGTAGACCTGTTAAAATTATTACTGGTATTGTTGATATTGGATGAATTACGGGAACCATTCGCATTTACGAAATGGGTGCTTGGTCTGGCATTATAATAATTACCCTGATAAGCTGACGGATTGAAGTTACTCATGCGTGTGTAACCCGGTGTCGTATTGTTTTTCCCGTTCACAACGATCACACCGCCGTAATATGGATTATAGAAGTTATTCCATGCGTAATAACTGTTATAATAACTCAGCGGGCTGTAATAACCGAAGCCACCATAATAAGGACTGTAATATCCGCTGCTGAAGCCGATACTCAATCCAATGCCTGATGCATATGGAGAATAAGGCGCATAACCGCCACCATAATAATCATAATTGTAATCATCGAAATAGGACCATTTATCAGGATTCTGCACGCGCATTTTTACATAGTTATCATTGGGCGTGCTATAATAATCCGAATTATTATTCTGTGAAGAGGTCGTGCTGACCGCGGGCGTGCCCGGAGAGTAATATACATCATCCGGTGTCGGGTTATTTCTATAAACCGAACAACTATTTAAAGTAAAAAACAGCAGGGCCGTAATGGCGAATATATAGGGACGTTTCATGGCGAAAGCTTTTAGAAATTTCAATCTTAAGTTACTACTTTTGAGCCTTTTAACAAAATTACAAATTATATAGATCTTCTTCTGAAAATTACAGCGCCAAACTGTTAAAATGAGTTAAATCAACCAGTCTGGTTTGAACATTACCAATTATGAGTAAAGAAATAACAAGCAGGGAAGAAAATTATGCACAATGGTATAACGATCTGGTCATAAAGGGCGGATTAGCGGATTATTCCGCCGTCAAAGGCTGTATGGTGATCAAACCATATGGATTTGCGCTCTGGGAAAAAATGCGCGATGAACTGGATCGGATGTTCAAAGAAACCGGTCATGAAAACGCTTACTTTCCGCTGTTCATTCCTAAGAGTTTTTTAAGTAAGGAGGCCGCCCATGTTGAGGGTTTTGCAAAAGAATGCGCGGTGGTTACACATTATCGGCTAAAGAACGATCCGAATGGCGGCGGTATCATCGTAGATCCGGAAGCGAAACTGGAAGAAGAGTTGATTGTGCGGCCAACCAGTGAAACGATTATCTGGAATACCTATAAGACTTGGATTCAATCATACCGAGACCTTCCGCTGCTTATTAATCAGTGGGCGAATGTAGTTAGATGGGAAATGCGCACCAGGCTTTTTCTCAGAACCACGGAGTTTCTATGGCAGGAGGGACATACGGCCCATGCAACGGCCGAAGAAGCTATTGAAGAATCGCAACTGATGTTAAGGGTATATGCAGATTTTGTAGAAAATTATATGGCGGTTCCCATCATCCGCGGTGTAAAAACGGCCAGTGAACGGTTTGCCGGCGCCGTGGAAACTTATTGTATTGAAGCCATGATGCAGGATGGTAAGGCATTGCAAGCCGGTACATCACATTTCCTGGGGCAGAATTTTGCCAGGGCCTTCGATGTAAAATTTTCTGACAGGCAGAATAAACTGGAATATGTTTGGGCCACCAGCTGGGGAGTAAGCACCCGGCTCGTAGGAGCTTTGGTAATGGCACACAGTGATGATGAAGGATTGATTCTGCCTCCCCGTATTGCTCCCATCCAGGTAGTAATTGTTCCGATTTACAAAGGCGATGAAAGAAAGGAATTATTGGACGCGAAAGGAATTGAAATAACAGCGGGTCTGAAGAAGATGGGTATCCGTGTGAAATTTGATAATAATGATAACAACAGACCCGGGTGGAAATTTGCGGAATATGAAAAGAAAGGAGTTCCTGTACGGGTTGCATTGGGATTAAGAGATCTGGATAATAACACCATTGAAATTGCCCGAAGGGATACCAGGGAAAAAATGAGTGTTCCAATGGAAAATTTCAATGACAAAATAGAAAAATTACTGACCGATATTCAGGAATCGATGTACCGGAAAGCTTTGGCATTCCGGGATGCTCATATTACGAGGGCGGATAACTGGGATGAATTTGCCCGTTTGCTCGACACAAAAGGGGGGTTTATTTCAGCACATTGGGACGGAACTGCAGAAACGGAAGAATCAATCAAGGAACAATTGAAAGCAACCATCCGGTGTATACCATTGAATAACCCTGCGGAAGAAGGACTATGTATATTTAGTGGCAAGCCAAGCCATCAACGGGTTCTTTTTGCAAGAGCCTATTAGACGTTGACCGCTTACACTTTAGCCTTAAGCTCTGGACCTTATTAGGGCTTAAGCTTAAAGGATTTCTTTGAATACTGCAGGATTTTTCCTTTATTTATATCCTCAAC